>NZ_CAUVXL010000020.1:0-8317 GCF_963555915.1 Protofrankia sp. Cas4 | reverse complement strand
GGGCGATCCCGAGTCCATAGGCGATGCCGAACGGACCGCCCCCGCTGTACACGACGGTCAGCGGTGGGATGCCCGTGAAGCTCAACACCGAAGCCGTGATCTCCTGCGCCATGTCAACCGTCCTCACACGCCGAGTTCCTTCGGTCCGCCGGCCTGCCGGGCGCTCCGGAGTGCCCTCGTCAACCAGGTACGCAGCGATCCCGCACCGGCAGGCTCGATATCTGGACCGTTCCATACAACGATGTTGGATTACGCAAGCGCCTCGGCCTAGATATCTCAGGGACACCCGCTACGCCCTGTAGGGGTAGGGAAACCACACCTTGGTAGTTGGCGTCGGGATGAAAACAGACCACCCGGTCCCGACTGTTGGACTTAGAGCGCCCGGCAATAGGAGGCACGGCGTGGCGGGGCCGGGGCACCGCACCTGTTGCCAGGCGCCCGCGGCTGCCCCCGGTGATAGCGACGACCGTGCCATCAAGATTTTTAGACATGTTTTCTCCTAATATGGAATCTAATGTTCATCCGGATAAATCCTGATTGTCAGTGGCTCTTTTGCAGTCGGCCGCTCCTCCTCGCGGCGCGGCGCAGCAGGCGCGTTTCGGTGCGCCTGAGGATGTAGGCGCAGAGCACGACTGCCCCGGCCGCGACCACAAGTCCGAACATCAGGTTGCCGGCATAGGTGGCCGCGGCGTGATTCCAGCGTGAATCGCCGTCGACGACGTTCCGCGACACCACGTTGAGATCCGTGGTCGACGCCAGTGCCGCAAAACCCCAGCGTGCAGGGGCCAGCCAGCTCGCCTGTTCCAACCCGGGGCGGCCGACGACGGGCACCATGCCGCCACAGAGCACCAGCTGGGTCATGGTGATCAGCACGAGCAGCGGCATCGCCTTCTCCGCCTTGTCCACCAGCGCAGAGATCACCAGACCCAGCATTGCCGAACCGAGCGCAGCCACCGCGACCGCGAGTAGCACCTCCGGCCAGGGCGAATCGATGACGGCTCCATGCGCCGGAGCCCGGCCGAGCAGGGCGATCAACGTCAGGATCACCGACTGGACGCCGGTGATCAGCGCCAGGATGACAATCTTCGAACTCAGGTAGGCCGTCGTCGACAGGCCGATCGTCTGTTCCCGACGGTAGATCGCCCGCTCCTTGACGATCTCGTGAACGGCGTTGGCCGTCCCCATCAGGCAGGCGCAGACGACGAGCACCAGCAACACCGTGGGTGCGTCCAGGTTCGACTGGCCGGGTACCACACCCAGATCGTGGCGGGCGCGGACACCCCGCGGTACCAGACCGAGCAGGACAGGGAAGGCGATGATAAGTCGCAGGTAGGAGCGGTCGGATGTGGTCACCGACAGCGCGCGGCGAAACAGCGTTGACAGCTGCGCGAACACCGACTGCTGTCGCAGGCCCGCAAGTTCCGCGGGTGCCGGCCGGGCGGACGGTGCGGTCACGGAGGTGGCGACGTAGAGGTTGGATGCACGGAAGCGGGCCCCGGCATCCGCACCCGAGCTCGCCTCCAACTCGAGGAACACATCGGAGAAGTCGAGCTTGCCGAAGTACGGAAGGGCGCCGCGCGGCGGGCCGAAGTACGCGACATGCCCGCCAGGGGCAAGGACCATGACGTAGTCGCACGAGTCGAGGTGGGCCACACTGTGCGTCACCACGGCCACGGTGCGCCCGCCGTCCGCGAGCTTACGCAGTGACATCATGACCGACTTGTCGAGTCCCGCGTCGAGACCGGACGTCGGCTCGTCCAAGTACAGCAGCGATGGCCTGGTCAGCAGCTCCATCGCCACGCTGGTCCGCTTGCGCTGGCCGCCCGACAACCGGCTGACCTGTGTGTTCGCATGCGCTGTCAGCCCAAGCTCGGCCAGCACCTCATCGATGCGTGTCCGCCGCTCATCGGCGCTGACGTCCGGCGGGAAGCGTAGTTCGGCCCCGTATTCCAGGGCCTTGCGCACGGTCAGGGCGGAATGCAGCAGATCTTCCTGGGGCACGTAGCCGATCCGGCGGCGCAGCTCGTCGTACTCGGCGTAGACGTCACGGCCGGCATAGCGGACACAACCGGTGTCCGCGGGACGGAACCCGGTGATGGCGCCCAACAGGGTCGACTTTCCCGCACCACTCGGGCCGATCACAGCAAGCAGGCTGCGCGCCGGCAACCGGAAACTGACATCATGCAGCAGCTGCTTGCCGCCGACCGACACCGACAGTCCCTGCGCCTCGAAGGTGGCATCCCCTTTGTCGACGGCCTCTACCAGCGTGTTGCCTCGCAGTTGGAACAGGTGGTGTCCGACCGCGACCACATCGCTTTCTTTCAGGGATTCCTGAGTCACCCGCCGTCCATTGAGGAACGTGCCGTTGGCCGACCCGACATCGACGATCTCGATCCCGGCGTCGCCGACGTGCAGTTCAGCGTGGCGTCGGGAGACGAGCAGGTCGGCCACGGTGATGTCGTTGTCCGCGCTGCGTCCGATCGACGTTGTGCCGTCGAACAACTGGTGGACGTTGTGGCGCTCGTACTCGAGCGCGGCCCGGCCCGGTGCATTCTTCGCCTCGGCCGCCGACGGCGATTCGATCATGGCTTTTCGCGAGCCCGGAGTCCTCGCCTCGGGAATTCCGGACCCACCTGGCCTTCCGGGGCCACCTGGCCCGGGTACACGCTCGGGGCTGTCGTGCAGCAGCGTCGCCAGCTCGGCCGTGGGTGCCTCCGCGGACGGGGCCTGGGCGTCGACCACCACCTCTGGGCCGGTGGGTGCGCCGAGCCGGAAGCTGGTTCGGCCACGGACCATCCTGGTAGCCACTTTTTCGCCGTTCGCCCAGGTCCCGTTCGAACTGACATCCCGCACCGACCATCCATTGCGGGCCGGCTCGATCACCAGGTGACTTCGTGAAACCTGCACATCGGCCATGACGATGTCAGATTCCGGGCCACGTCCGACCACGCACGTCCGACCAGCCCGCAGTCTGGTCTCGTTGCCTTGGGTGCTCACTCTCAGGGTAGCCGTCTCCCCGCTGTCTCTCGCCATTTGATCCATTCCCTTCCTGTTTATCGGGACGCTCAATCCGATATCGAGGACGAGATGGCTCTCGTCCGTACCGGAACCGGAGACCGCGAACCGGAAACCGCGAACCGGATGCCCTCAAGCCTGGGCCACGACCTCGACCCACGCCATACATCTCAGGTGTGCACACCACCCGCTCAAGGGTTCGGGAAAACCCACCTTGGTGGGCCCTGGTAAAGCCGCGCCGCGGTGCACACACCCGCCACCACCAAGGTGGTGTTTTCCCACACCCTGTGGGCCGTGCCGGCCAGCCCTGAGATGCCTGGAACGGGGCCGGGGACAGAGCCCAACCTGATTGGTGTACCGGCCGGCACGCCGGTCCGACATCGATTTTCAGCCGTGGCGGACACCATCGAGAGGAAGACACGATAATGCGGTTCCTGACCGAGGAACGTCGGACGCTGGAGCAGCTGCTACCGGGTCTGGATGCCGCGTTGCGCGGCTACGATCTGACCAGTCTGGAAGAACAGGGTAGCCCGGCACTGAAGTCGTTTCGGGCTCACCACGGGCCGGCGCTGCTCGTGCCGAGGAAACACGCCGGCATCGGCGCCGACGTGCTCCAGGCGGTCCGCGTGCAGCGCGCGCTCGGTTCGCGCTCGCCGTCGCTGGCTGTTGCGACGACGATGCACCATTTCTCGATCGCGAGCCTGGTCGAGACAAGCCGGGTCAGCACCGGCTTCGAGTGGATGCTGCTGGAGGGCATCGCCCGCGATGGGCTGCTGGTGGCCTCCGGTTTCGCCGAAGGCCGCCCCGGCCAGGCCATCCTCGCCCCTGGCATGACCGCCCGACCCACCGAGGACGGCGTGGTGATCTCCGGGACGAAGAAGCCGTGCAGCCTGGCCCGGTCCATGGACCTGCTCACCGCCTCGGTGGCCGTGCCCCGAACGGACACCGAGGGTACCCAGCTGGCCGTGGCTCTCGTTCCAGCCGACACCCCCGGCATGTCGGTGCGGCCGTTCTGGAAGTCGCCGGTCCTGGCGGCCGCCGAGTCCGACGAGGTTGCTCTGGAGGAGGTGGCCGTGCCCGCCGATCTGCTGGTTCGCACCGAGATCGGGCCCGATGACACCCCCGACGACCTGCAGACCGCCGGGTTCCTGTGGTTCGAGCTGCTTATGGCTGCCTCCTATCTGGGGATGGCCAGCGCACTTGCCGAGCGGGTGCTGACCTCCGACCGCACCGCGGCGTCCGAACGTGCCGGTATCGCGGTAGAGCTGGAAGCCGCAATGGGCTGTGTGGAGGGCGTGGCCCGCGCAATGACACTCGGTCTGGCCGGTGAAACCGCCCTCGCGGCGGCGCTGGTGTGCCGCTTCGCCGTTCAGGACGCGATTGCCCGCGCGGTGCGCCGCAGCGTCGAAGCGCTGGGCGGCATGGCCTACATCAGCTCGCCCGATGTGGCCTACCTGGCCTCCTGTACCGCGGCGCTGGCATTCCACCCACCGTCCCGAGCCCGGATGTCGGACCCGCTGTGCGACTACTTCGCCGGGCAGCCACTGCGTGTCGGCTGATCCGAACCGGCTCACATCCGAACCGGCTCACATCCGAACCGGCTCACATCCGAACCGGCTCACGTCACTGGTGCCGCGTCACCAGTGCTTATGAGGGGAGAACAATGTCCGCTCGTCCCACGATTCTGCTCACCGGAGCCACCGGCGTGGTGGGCAGCGCGCTGTTGCCGATGCTCGGGCGTCATTTCAGAGTAATCAGCCTGACCCGCCGTGCCCGGGTCGAGTCCGAGCAGGTCCACGGCGACATCGCCCGACCTCGGCTCGGACTCGACCAGATGACCTACAAGACACTGTGCGAGCAGGTCGATTTCGTGATCCACGCTGCCGCGATCACCGACTTCGCCGCGGGAGCTCAGACCACCCAGGAGCTCAACGTAGCCGGAACTGGGCGGATCTGTGACTTCACCGCTGACAGCGAGGCACGGCTGCTCTACGTCTCCACCGCCTTCGTCGCGCGCGCCGAGCTGACCCGCAGCGCGACCGGCAGCGATCTACGGGAGGCCCTCGCGCGTCCCGAGGACTACCTGGACTCCAAGCGGGCCGCCGAAGCTCTGGTGGGTGCCAGCGGCGTTCCCGCCGCCATCGTCCGACCGTCGGTGGTGATCGGCGACTCGGTCACCGGGCGCATCGTCCGTCTCCAGGGACTGCACATGATCGCGAGTGCGGTGTTGAAGAACCAGCTTCCGCTGGTGCCGCTGGAACCGTCCTCGCGGATCGACTTCATCCCCCAGGACGTCGTCGCCCGCGCGCTGACCGCGCTGGTCCGTGCCGGGATTCCCGACGGGGTGTACTGGCTGAGCGCCGGGCCGCAGGCGCTGACCGCCCAGAGCATGCTCGGTTTCTGTCTGGCCACCGCGCAGCGGCTGGGTATCGCCGTGACCGCGCCGCGCCTGGTCGTTCCGGACATGGTCGAACGGCTGATCCGGCCGGTGTTCATCGACCCGCTGCCCCCGACGGCCAGGCGCCGCTTCGATGACCTTCTTGCCATGACCGCACTGTTCTCCGGGGCACCCCCGTTCCCCACCAGCCTCGGTGCCATCCCCGGTACCCAGGCACCCACGCCGCACGCGCTGGAAAGCTCGTTCGCCGCGTCGGTGCGATATCTGGCGTTGGCCAAGGGTCTGATCGACGAGCGTGCGGCCGGGCTGACGGAGGTTGCGGCATGAACAGTACGAACAGTACGAACAGTACGAACGAGTCCACGTCCTACCCGACCGGCGCGGCCGAGGTCGCGACCACTTATCGCCGGCACGTCAGCCGTGGTCGGGCCCGGCTGGCGGGTCTGACCGGCGGGTTGGTGGAGGTCGCGTCCGACGGTGCCAGGGTCTGGGACGCCACCGGAAACGAGTACCTCGACTGCGGCGGCTACGGGGTCTTTCTGCTCGGACACCGCCATCCGGCAGTGATACGGGCTGTGGTCGACCAGATCCAGCGACACCCGATGGCGACCCGCCTGCTGCTCGAACCCGTCGCCGCACACGCCGCCGAGACCCTCGCCCAGATCACCCCGCCCGGTCTGGACTACGTGCACTTCGTGACGTCGGGTGCCGAGGCCACCGAAGCGGCCATCAAGCTTGCCCGGGCCAATGGGCGTACCAGCCTGGTCTCCACGATCGGCGGGTACCACGGCAAGACGATGGGTGCCCTGTCGCTGACCGCACGCGAGTTCTACCAGGCGCCGTTCCGGCCGTTGCTGCCAGGAGTGCAGCACGTACCGTTCGGTGACTCCACGGCGCTGGCCGCGGTCCTGGGCACGGTTGCGGACTGCTGCGTGGTCGTCGAGCCGGTACAGGGCGAAGGCGGCGTGGTCCTCCCGCCCGCCGGTTACCTGCGTGACGTCGCCGCGCTCTGTCGCGACCACGGCGCGCTGCTGGTGGTCGACGAGATCCAGACCGGGTTGGGCCGGCTGGGACGCTGGTGGGGAGCGGATGCCGACGACGTCATCCCCGACATACTGCTGGTCGGCAAGAACCTCTCCGGCGGAGTCATCCCGGTCGCCGCCATGGTCGCGACCGCCGCCACGTACGCGCCGTTCAACCGCGACCCGTTCCTGCACACATCCACCTTCGCGGAAGCTCCGGTTGCCATGGCCGCTGCCGCGGCCGCCGTGACCACCATCCGGGACGAAGGGCTGGTCGAACGTGCCCGAGTGCTCGGCGAACAGCTGCTTGCCGGCATACAGGACATCCTGCACGGCACCTGCCCAGACCTCGTGGTCGACGTCCGGGGTGCAGGCCTGCTGATCGGCATCGAGCTGGCCGATGCCCAACTCGCCGGCGAGCTCGTCCTCGAAATGATCGAACGTGGAGTGCTCGTGAACCACTCCCTCAACGCCCACAACGTCATCCGGCTCACCCCACCCGCGGTGCTCACCGCGGCCGACGTGGACCTTGTCCTGACCGCGGTCACCGGCGCCGCCGGAGCGTTGAACGAGAGCCACCCGCACACCACAACCCTCGAAAGGAGCGCCTGAGATGCGCACCGTTGCCCTGGAAACCCTCATACCCGCCGCCCGGGTGGACGCCGTTTTCGCCCGCGTCAGCGATTTCGGCCGCTATCCCGAGTACACCGATACCGTTCGTGAGGTAACAATCACCGATCACGACGATGGAACCGTCGACTCCGACTGGTCGGTCGTCTTCCGCAACGGCCTGCTCTGCTGGTCAGAACGCGATCACATCGATTCCGTTGCTCACACGATCAGCTTCAGCCAGACAGACGGAGACTTCGACACCTTCCACGGCACCTGGCAGGCCTACCAGGCCGGCCCGGACGCCACCCTCACCTTCACAGCGCACTTCGACCTCGGCATGCCCAGCCTCGCCGCGATCATCGACCCGATCGCCGAACGCACCTTGCGCGACAACATGCAGCGGATCATGCGCGGTCTGTTCGGCGATCACGTGGTTTTTCCTGCCGACGGCGACATCCACGACGACGACGCCACGCTTTCCGCTGAAAGGGGAGCGGTGCGATGACGACGATTACCGTCCCCGAGCCCCGTCCGCTGGCCGCGGGCGACCTGCCGACCAGCCCTGAGCAGGCCCGGCAGCTGTTCCGTTCGGTTTTCGCCCAGCTCGCCTCCGGTGTCACCGTGCTCGCCACGGTGACACCGGCCGGCCCCACCGGCATGACCGCGAGTGCGGTCACCTCACTCTCCCTGGATCCACTGCTCGTGCTCGCCTGCGTCGGCAACCGGTCAGCCACCCTGGTGGAGATCCGCGAGGCCGGTCGGTTCTCCATCAACGTGCTCGACGCGAGCGGCGTCGAGCTGGCCACCGGCTTCGCCACCCGGCCCTCGGCAGACCGATTCGCCGACGTGTCCCACGAGATCGTCCACGAGGTGCCCGTACTCGACGACGCGCTCGCGTGGACCACCTGCACGGTGCACGCCCTGCATTCTGGTGGTGATCACACCATCCTCGTCGGTTCCGTCATCGGGCTCTACCGGGGCCACGGTCGACCGTTGCTGTGGCACGACGGGCGCTTTCAATCCATTTCGCGTGGACGGCAAGGCGGCGAAGACCCCGATATGTAGCATCTCATCCGGGCAGCTGACGTGCGGCATTTATATGTATCTTTCATAACGCATGGCATATTGGTCGAAATATCATGGCGAGTACAAACAGAAGGAATAAACTTCGCCACATCGCATCGCCGACCCATGTGCCGCGGTACCATACGACCCGACGAATGAACTCGTAAAGAAAGGAGTCCGGCGTCATGCCTGATCGGCTCATCGC
>NZ_CAUVXL010000019.1:0-19838 GCF_963555915.1 Protofrankia sp. Cas4 | reverse complement strand
GTGGGACTGCCCCCGCGATCTCCGCGCGTTGGTCGCCTGGCGTGCGGCGCACCCGGACGGGCATTTGGTCGGTGACACGTCGTGGGCATTTGCCAACCCCGCGCTGCGCGCGGAGCCGTTCGACGTACTGATCATCGATGAAGCGGGCCAGTTCGCGCTCGCCGACACGCTTGCCGTTGCCGGCGCCGCCCGCAACCTCGTGCTGCTCGGCGACCCGCAGCAGCTCCCGCAGGTTGTTACCGGAATCCACCCGGACGGCGCGGACGCCTCAGCCCTTTCCCACCTGCTCGGCTCGGACGATGTCATCCCGGCTGAATTCGGCTATTTCCTCGATCTGACCAGACGGATGCATCCGGATGTGTGCGCGCCGGTCTCGGCGCTGGCCTACCGGGGACGCCTGCACGCCCACCCGCTGACCGCCGCCCGCAGCGTCGACGGCATCGCAGCCGGCCTCTACCTGCACGACGTGCCGCACCACGCCAACACCACCCGGTCGGATCCGGAGGTGGCGGCGGTCCGCGGCCTGGTCGAGACCGTCCTGCGCCGGCGCTTGGTCGACCTCGACGGCGAACGCATCCTGAGCGGTCCGGATGTGCTGGTGGTCGCCCCGTACAACCGCCAGGTGCGTGCCATCGAGGACGCACTGCGCACGGCCGGGATCCACGGCGTCCGGGTCGGGACGGTTGACCGGTTCCAGGGCCAGGAGGCGCCCGTGGTCATCGTGTCGCTGACTACGTCCAGCGCGTCCGAGGCTCCCCGCGGGCTGGACTTTCTACTCTCCCGCAACCGCCTGAACGTCGCGTTGTCGCGGGCGCAGGTACTGGCGGCGCTGGTGATGTCACCCGCGCTGCTCGACAGCACCGCGCGCACGGTCGACGAGCTGCGCCTGTTGGCGGGCCTCGCGCGGCTGCGGGCCACGGCCCGTACCGGTTTCCCCTCGCAGCGCCCCGAAGCCCACCGGTAGTCACCTGTTTCCGGTGACCTACACTCCTGCTTCTGCGGGGAAGAGTCCGAAACGCTGGCGAGACGTCCAGGACAGCAGAGTCCAGCACACAGCGCGATGTCCGCGCCACGACGGTGTGCTCCGGACGAGGCGGCTCGCCGGCGACGACGTGAGGGGATGCCCGTGACGGCTGCTGAGATCAGTGCGCTCTCGGAGGTCGATACGGCAACAGACACCGGTGTGGCAACAGACACCGGTGTGGCAACAGACATCGGCGCTGGCAGCCCGCTCGCCGCCCCGGTGGCCGCCCCGGTGCGGAACACCGCCACGTGGAGGAAGAGGTGGCTGGTCGCAGCGGGGATCCTCGCAATGTTCTGCGCACTGTCCGTGGCGTTATTCTGGAACGGCTGGACGGCGCTGGGTAGCAGGGTCTACGGCGGCGGTGACGCCATTCTGTTCTCCTGGTACCTGGCCTGGACGCCCTACGCGATCTCCCACGGGCTCGACCCGTTCGTCACCCACTTTCTGAACGCCCCGGACGGCGTCAACATCATGTGGAGCACCGGCGTGCCGCTGCTCGGTGTGGTGGCCGCGCCGATCACCGTGCTGGCCGGGCCGCTCGTGGCCTTCCAGGTGCTGACCACGCTCGCGCCGGCGCTGTCCGGCTGGGTGATGTTCCTGGTGATGCGGCGCTGGACCGCCGCGTTCCCCGCCGCCGTCGCCGGACTGCTCTACGGCTTCAGCCCGTACATCATCGGCGCTTCCTACGGGCACCTGCACCTGTCGTTCGCGCTCTTTCCCCCGATCCTCGTGCTGCTGCTGGACGACCTGCTCATCCGCCAACGCACCGTCACGCGGACCGGCGGGCTGCTCGGTGCGGCCGTGGCCGCCCAGGCGCTGATCAGCGAAGAGGTACTGGCGACATCGGCGGTGGTGGCGGTCATCGGCATCGCGATCCTGTGCATGGGCCACCGCGACCAGGTCCGCCCGCGTGCCGCGGCGGCGGTACGCGGACTCGCGGTCTGCGCGGTCGTCGCCACCGTGCTGCTCGCCTGGCCGCTCTACATCCAGTTCTTCGGCCCGCAGCGCGTCCACGGATCAATCCAGCCGTCGGACATCGCAGTGTCGGACCTGCTCACCTTCGCCACGCCCACACCGCTACAGGCGCTCGGCCCGGACGTCGCGGTCCGGGAGAGCCTGCGGTTCTCCGGCAACGCGGTGGAGGTCAGCGGCTACGTCGGCCTCCCGCTGCTGGCCCTGCTCGCGTTCATCGCGGTGCGGCTGCGCCGCAACCCGCTCGTGGCCGTGTGTGCGCCGCTGTTCGCCGTCGTCGCCGTCCTGTCGCTCGGCCCGCACCTGCACGTCGGCGGGCGCGGCACCCGCATCCCGCTGCCATGGCGCCTGCTGGAGCTGGGGCCGGTGCTCCACAACGCACTGCCGTCCCGGCTGTCGCTGTACCTCGCGCTGGCGGCGAGCGTGATGATCGCGCTCTGGCTCGACCAGGCACGGCCACCACGGCTGCGCGCCGCCACCGGCGTCGTTGCCGCCGCCGCACTGGTACCGCTGGTACCGGCCACGCCCATCACCTTCAGCACCGCCACACCGAGGTTCTTCACCGGCCCGCAGGTCGACAACCTGCCCGCGGCTGCGACAGCGTTGGTCGTGCCCTACCCGTATCCCCAGCAGAACATCGCGATGCTCTGGCAGGCGCAGGCTGACTTTCGCTTCGCCATGCCGGGTTGCTACTGTACGGTCCCCGACCGTTTTGGACGGTCCAGCTTCCACCCGGAGACCGACCCGCTGAACTCGGCCCTCATCGCCGTCGCGACGGGCCAGAGCACCGCGGCGGCGGCCTTGCGACAACCCGGGCTGGCGGCCACCTTCGACCGCTACCATCTGAATACGATCATCCTTGGCCCCAGCGACCACCACGACGAGCTCGTGACCTTGCTGACGGGGCTGGCGGGTGCACCCGGGCGGTACGTCGACGGCGTCGACCTCTGGTTGCTCGACAGTGCCCCGGGCCGGTCGTGACAAGGTACTCACCAAGGCCTACCGGGCCGCGAGGCCTACCGGGCCGCGAGGCCGGGACGGCGTGGTCATGAAACGGAGTTCAGGTGGCGCAGATCAAGGTAGTGGTGGAGCGGGTCGTGACGGCGGCGCCGGCGACGGTCATGGATGTGCTCGGCGACTACAAGGGCAGCCGCGCTGAGGCCTGGCCCGATATGATCACCGACTACGAGGTGGTCGAGGGCGGTACCGGCGCCGGTACCCGGATCCGCTACCAGCTGCACGCGACCCGCCGCCGCGTCCGCACCGTCGAGGCGGTCGTATCCGCGCCCGTTCCCGGCCGGACGCTCATCGAAGCCGACCAGAACTCCACTCTGCGCACGGAGTGGACCGTTGCGCCCGCCGACGCGGGAACGTCCCGGATATCGGTGGAGACGAGCTGGTCGGGCGCGAGCGGGATCGGTGGCTTCTTCGAGCGGACCTTCGCGCCAATCGGCATCCGCAAGCTGTGGAACGGCGTTCTGGACAACCTCGCGCCTCGGCTGGGCTGACAATCGGGTGACAATCGGCTGACGGAATTCGGTCCGGAGGCGGATGTCGGCCTTCGACGGCTTCGCGAAAAGGCCACCGGATCCCCTGTCGGGGACACGACTACGCTCTGCACAGCCACCGGGTCGGTGTGGTTGACTCAATCCCGCCCGTAGGCGGAGTGTTCCCAGTCTGCATGCCGCGGGTATGGGGGATGGAAACATGACGCGCGAGGATACTCGAGCTGAACACACCGACATACTGGTTGTCGGGTCGGGGTTCGGCGGCGCGGTAACCGCGTACCGGTTCGCCGAGGCAGGACGACGCGTCGTCGTGCTTGAGCGGGGAAAGGCGTATCCCCCCGGGTCATTCGCCCGTTCGCCGTCCGACATCGCGGCGAACTTCTGGGACCCGATGCAGGGACGCCACGGTCTTTTCGACATATGGTCGTTCGCCGACTTCGAGGCTGTCGTATCCAGCGGTCTGGGCGGCGGCTCACTCATCTATGCCAACGTGCTGCTCCGCAAGGACGAGAAGTGGTTCATCCGGGATGCGCCCGCGGGCGGGGGGTACGAGAGCTGGCCGATCACCCGGGCCGACCTCGAACCGCACTACGCGGCCGTCGAGACCATGCTGAGCGCCCAGCGGTTCCCGGCCGGGCAACCCGGCTACCAGGCCTCCCGCCGCACCGAGCTGCTCACGCTGGCCGGGCGGCGCCTGGGTTACACCGCCGAGCAGCCACCGCTGGCGGTGACGTTCGCATCGGGCGGCACCCCGCCCGTGCCGGGCGCGCCCATCCCGGATCCGAGCTACGGCAACATTCACGGGCGACCGCGAATCACCTGTGTGTTATGCGGCGAGTGCGACCTCGGGTGCAACTACGGCAGCAAGAACACCCTGGACCACACCTACCTGTCCGCCGCGGCGCACCATGGCGCGGACCTTCGGGTCCACCACGAGGTACGTTCGATCACCCCGCGGGATGGTGGAGGCTACACAGTTGGCTATGTGTTACACACTCCAGGTGATACCGGTGCCCTCGCCGCCATCCCGGAGCAAATAATCACGTGTGACCGCCTGGTCCTCGCCGCCGGAACTCTGGGTACCACCTATCTGCTGCTACGCAATCGCGCGGCCCTGCCCGGGATCTCCCGTATGCTCGGCCGGCGTTTCTCCGGCAACGGTGACCTGCTCGGTTTCGTCCGCGGGGTGCCCGGTGCGTCCCTCGGCAGCGCGCACGCGCCGGTCATCACCACCGCCGTTCGCGTACCCGACCAGGTCGACGACATCGTCAATGGTGACGGCGCCATCCCCGCCATCCCCGCCAGCACTGAGCGCGGCTGTTACATCGAGGACGCCGGTTATCCCGGTTTCGCGGAATGGCTCATCGAAGCGGCCCAGCTGACCGGCATGGCCGCACGAGTCGTCAGCGCGGGTTACCAGATGATCCGATCACGCATCGTCGACAACCCGGCACCCCAGATCGACATGATAATCAGTCGGCTACTCGGCTCGGGGGCCGCATCCGCCGGTTCGATGCCCCTGCTCGGCATGGGACGTGACGTCCCGACCGGACGCATGTCGGTACACGACGACTACCTGCAGATTACGGATTATCCCGCTGGCAGCAGGCCGTACTTCGACCGACTGGAACGGATCATGAATGACCTCGCAACGGAAATGGGCGGTGATTTCCAGCAGAACCCGCTCAGCCTGCTGTCCCGGGTCATCACCGTGCACCCGCTCGGCGGCGCCGGCATGGGCGCGGACATCACCAGCGGGGTGATCGACCAATGGGGCGAGGTGTTCGGCCACCGGGGCCTGTATGTCGCCGACGGCGCCGCCATGCCCGGACCGGTCGGCGCCAATCCATCCCTGACCATCGCGGCCTTCGCCGATCGGCTCGCCGAACACGTCCTGGCCTCCGATCCGGTTCGCGATGCCCACAACGCTTCGGAGGCAGCGCCATGACCGAACCGACGAGCCTTGAATTCACCGAGACGATGAAGGGTTTCATCACTCTGGACGAGACCGACCCGCAGCGTGGCTACGAACAGGGCCGGACCGAGGCCACCGCACTGCACTTCCGGCTCACCATCCGCACCGGGGACGTCCACGCCTTTGCCGCCGACCCGATGCGGGAGGCGGTCGCCGACGGCTATGTCGACTGCGATGTCCTGGGCGGCCGGCAGCCGGTCGAGGGAGGCGTCTTCAACCTCTTCGTCGGCGATGCACCCGGGCGCAGGCGGATGCTCTACCGGCTGCCGTTTCAGGATGCGGCCGGGCATCCGCTCACGCTCAGCGGTTTCAAGGACGTCCACGACGACCCCGGGTTCGACCTGTGGCGGGACACCTCGACGCTCTACACCCGCATCCTCGCCGGCCATGTCCATACCGACCCTGCAGACCCTGCAGACCCTGCAGACCCTGCGGACCCTGCCGCCGCCGAAGCGGGTGCGCGGGTCGTCGCCGCCGGCATCATCACGATCCACATCCCGGACTTTCTGCGGCAGCTCACGACGTTTCGGGTATCGGGTTCTGCGCTCGAAGCCACCCGCGGCCTGGAGACGTTCGGCCGGCTGTTTCTCGGGGACCTCTGGAAGGTCTACGGTGCGTTCGTGCCCGCCGGGAACGCCGACGCCATCGGGGAGCCGCGGTGACGCAGCTACCGCCCCGGCCCGCCGACGACAGCGAACGCGCGCTCGGGTTCGCCCGTGCCACCATGACCCGATGGCTCTCGCCCTCGCTGCTGTTCGCCACCGCCGTGCGGGTGGGTATCAGCGCGGTGCTCGGCTCCTATGCCGACAAGCGGGAGGAGATGGCGGCGCTACCGGCCGCGCCGCCGGCTGACCTGTCGGACGGCACTGAACCGCCTGGTTACGCCGAGGCGCCGGACGGTGGCGAGCTGTGGTTCGACTACGTCAGCGACCTCGGGGACGGATTCGACGCGACCTACGCGATGGCCTCGCTGCTGGCCACGCCGAGCCTCGACCTTGCCGGGACGACCACCCCACGCGGCCGGATGCTGGTGATGGGCGGTGATCAGTGCTACCCCACGCCGAGCATCACCGGCTACGAGAACAAGCTGATCGGCCCGTACCGCGCCGCGCTGCCCAGAACGTGCCCGGATCCCGCCGGGGCGCCGCGGCTGTTCGTGCTGCCCGGCAACCACGACTGGTACGACGGGCTCACCGCATTCATGCGGGTCTTCTGCCAGGGTTCGAGCATCGGGGGCTGGCGCACCGAGCAGACCCGCAGCTACTTCGCGGTACAGCTACCGCACCGCTGGTGGTTACTCGGGATCGACATCCAGTTCGACTCCTACATCGACGACCCCCAGCGCCGGTACTTCATCGAGATCGCGGCGCAGATGCGTCCCGGTGACGCGGTCATCCTGTGCTCCGCGAAACCAAGCTGGCTGAGTGCGGCCGACGGGGATGCCGAGGCGTATGCCGTCCTCGACTACTTCGAACGCACGATCATCAGAAAAGTCGGCGCACAGGTGCGGGTGTCCCTGACCGGCGACCGGCACCACTATGCCCGCTACAGCGAATGTGCCCGCGACAGCGAACGTGCCCGGTACACCGAGGTCGGCGGCGCCGCCCAGAAGTTCACCGCCGGTGGTGGCGGCGCCTATCTGTCCGCGACCCACCGGCTGCCGCAACGGCTGGTTCTGCCGCCGGCGGCGTCGCGGGCACCGGGCAAGAGCGACCCGCCCGCGCACTACGAGCTGGCCAGCAGCACTTTTCCGGACGCGCAGACGTCCCGCCGGCTTGCCGCCGGCATCGTCGGCCTGCCGGCGTTCGCACCAGGTCTGATCGCACTGCTCGGCGGCGTCCACCTGCTGCTGGCGCTGGCGATCGGCGGCGCTGGCGGGACCACCGGGCGAGGGGCCGTGGGCCGCCTCGACGCCATCGCGGCCGGGCTGCGGCACGCCGGCGTCCCAGGCCTGTTCGAGGGTCTGGTCAACAGTGTTCCCGGGCTCGCGCTGAGCCTCGGGGTCATGGGTGCCGGCGTCGCGCTGACCAAGGCCGGCCGTACCGCCCGCGGTGGGGTCGCCGGAGTCGCGCACGGGCTCACCCAGCTCGTCCTGGCCGTCGCCGTGATCGCCGGCGCCGTCGCCGTCGCCAGCCCGCTGCCCGGCACGTGGCTGCTGGCCGGGGTGCTACCGCTGGTGGTCGCGGTCGGTGGTCTGGCCGCCACCGAGGTGCTCGCCGCCTACCTCTGGCTGGCCGACCGCATTGCGGGCCTGAACACCAACGAACTGTTCGCCGCGCAGGGGATCGCCGATTACAAGAACTTCCTGCGGCTGCGCATCGGCCCGGACGGACAGTTGACGATCTATCCTGTCGGGGTTCGCGCAGTCCCGAAACGCTGGCGCTTCGCCCCGGACGCCGCGGCCGGCGCACCCTGGTTCACCCCGATCGACCGGCCGCTGGAGGCTTTCCTCATCGAATCGCCGATCACCATCACCCGAGCCGCTCCTGACCAGCCGCCAGACTGCCTGGGGCCGCCGGGCGCGCGGGAAGGAGCATGATCGCGTGGGCGGCGGCCGGCGCCCGACTAGGCTGGCGGGGTGTCACACCAGCGTCTGGTACTCACGCTCAGCTGCCCCGACCGGCGGGGCATCGTCGCGGCGGTGTCCTCCTTCGTCACCGCGTCCGGCTGCAACATCGTCGAGGCTCAGCAGTACCTGGACCCCGACACCACCCACTTCTTCCTGCGCCTGGCCGCTGACGTCGAGGAGCCACGCGCCAGCCTGGACGATCTACGCGACGCTTTCGGCACGGTCGCCGAAGCCTTCTCGATGGACTGGCAGATCTGGGACGCCGCCGTCCGACCCCGAATAATGATCATGGTCTCGCAACACGATCACTGCCTGGCCGACCTGCTGTCACGTCGCCGTGCCGGGACACTGCCCGTCGAGGTTGTCGGCGTCGTGTCCAACCACCGTGCCGCCGAAGAACTGGTCCGCTGGCACGGCGTGCCCTTCCACCATCTGCCGGTCGCAGCACAGACCCGGACCGACCAGGAACAGCGGCTGCTACAGCTGGTCGCCGACGAAAACGTCGATCTTGTTGTGCTCGCGCGTTACATGCAGATCCTGTCTGCCGACGTGTGCAAGGAGCTCGAGGGCCGGATTATCAACATCCACCATTCGTTCCTGCCGAGCTTCAAGGGCGCCCGGCCCTACGCCCAGGCCCACGCACACGGCGTGAAGATCATCGGCGCCACGGCTCACTACGTGACACCGGACCTCGACGAAGGTCCGATCATCGAGCAGGATGTCGCCCGGGTCGACCACGGCTGCGACGTCGACCGGCTCGTTGCCGTGGGCCGCGACATCGAGGCTCAGGTCCTGGCCCGGGCCGTGCGCTGGCACGCCGAGCGCCGGGTGCTCCTCAACGGCGTCCGCACCGTCGTCTTCGCCTGACCAGCCGGTCATCCGACCGTCTGGTGCTCCAGAGGGCGTCGGTCGCCGGTCGCTCTTAGCGATGTGATTCTGGTGCTGCTGCAGTAGCACCAGAATCACATCCTTGAGAGCCGGCCGCGCCAGGGACCAGAACCGAGATCGAGATCGAGATCATCGGAGCAGGACGGTGGCCCCGTCGCTGAAAGGGCCGTCGTGCAGCTCCAGATGATCAACGGTGACGTCCCGGGGGATGTCGAAGACAAGGGTGCCGCTCGCGGTGTCTCCCTCGGAGAGGTTTCCCCAGATACCCTCGGAAAAGGCGGCCCGCGACAGGAGCTGGCTGGAATCGTGGTCCGCTCCGGCGCTGTCGACAAGCCGTTGCGGAGCCAACGACAGGTTCCGGGTCGAGCTGCCGACGTTGTGCGCGGTGAGCGCAACCAGGCAGTACTGGCCGTCCGGATGCCTGGTGATCAACGTGACCTTCAGCTGATCAACCCCGCACTGCACGCTCATCACGGTGAACTCAAGCTGCCCGTCCCGGACCGGGACGCCGATCCCCGCCTTTGCGGACGGGGACTGGGACGGGGACGCCGAGCCCGTAGCCGACGAGCTGGGGGCGGCGGACGGCCCCCCGCCCGAGTCGTTGCCGCGCAGGCTCCGCAGGGCCACCCAGCCGACCAACAACAGGAGCACGGCGACCAGGGCCAGCAGCCACCAGCGGCGTGGGCGCGGCGGCGCGGCAGGCGGGTACAAGGGAGGCGGGGCCTGGGCCGCGGACTCGGCGAACCGCGCCGGCTGCCCGAACCGGCCCGGCTGGCCGGACTGGCCGGACTGGCCGAACTGGCCGAACTGGCCGAACTGGCCCGGCTGTGCCGACTGGCCCGGCGGATAGCCGGTCGCGAATGCCGGCGGGCCGAGGCGGGTCGGTGGCACGACAGCGGCCATCCGCTGCGTCCTGCCGAGTATCTGGTCGATCGGCGTGGACGCGTTGACGTCCGTGTTTCCCTCGACCAGCCGCATGAGCAGATCACGCGCGGCCGGTCGGGCCCGCGGATCCTTGGTCAGCGCGATCTCGACCAGCCCGCGCAGCGGCTGGGCGAGGCCGGTCAGATCCGGCGCCGCGTCCACGATCCGCTGCCCCAGACTCGCGTCGGCGGCCGGCCCGAAACCTCCAGGTTCGGTGAACGGGTGGCGGCCCGTGCCCGCATAGCCCACCAGAAGACCCCAGGTAAAGATGTCCGCGGCCGGACCGACTGGATCGTCGAGGATCTGTTCGGGCGCCATCCACCCGCTGGTCCCGAAGATCAACCCCCGGTCGAGGTCATGGCGTACGGTAGCCGCGGGCTTGGCTATCCCGAAGTCGATGACCCTCGGCCCGGACAACGACATGATCACGTTGGCCGGTTTGAGGTCACGGTGGACGATCCCGGCGTGATGGATGGCTGTCAGCGCCGTTGCCACCCCGATCGCGGTACCGGCCAGGGTCGAGGCGGGCAGCGGGCCGTCCTCCATGACCACCCGGTCCAGCCGCCTGCCCTCGATGTACTCGGTGACGAGGTACGGCGGGTAGGCGTCCGGGTCCGCGTCAAGCACCGAAGCCGTGCAGAACGGCGAGACCCGCCGGGCCGCCGCAACCTCATGGCGGAACCGTTCCCGGAAGTCGTGGTCGGCCGCGAGGTCCGGCCGGATCAGCTTGACCGCAACGTGGCGGCCCGCCGTGTCCCGACCGAGATAGACCGTGCCCATGCCGCCGGCGGCGAGGCGACTGTCCAGCACATACCTGCCGACCGATACCGGGTCGTCCGCCTGTAGCGGCTCCAGTGGTTCCGCCGTCGCTCCACCCCCCGCTCGACCTGGCCGTGTCATGCCCGCCGCCGTGCTGGTGCCCGCCTGCTCATAACCCCCCGCTCATAACCACCCGCTCACGGCCCGCCCGCCGGTGGTCCGGCCAGCGTGTGGCCCGCCAGCGTGTGGCCCGCCGACGTGTGGCCCGCCCGTACACGGCTCCCATCGTCACTCATCCCAGGCCCGGCGCGGGCGCAGACTCCCCAACAACCAGCATGCTCTCGAAGGACGGGCGGCGCGGCATACCGGACCGCCCGCCCGCGCGCCGCACCGCGAGCGCCTGGTGGATCTGGGCCTGGCCGGCTTCGAACATCAGCGCGGAGGCGGCCATGTACAGCCGCCATACCCGGGCCCGGGCCTCACCGACCTCGGCCACGGCATCGGCCCAGTGCGCCTCAAGGTTTCCCACCCAGGCGCGCAAGGTCGGACCATAGTGTTCGCGCAGATTCTCGCTGTGCCAGAGCTCGAAACCAGCCGCCTGCATGACACTGACGAGCACACCGATCTCGTGCAGTTCACCGTCGGGGAAGACATACCGCGCGACGAAGTTACGCCCGGCCGGCAGCGGCAGCGGTCCGAGCCGCGGACGGTTACGCGCCTGCCCGGCAGGGTCGCCGGGGAAGGCGATGCCATGGTTGAGCAGCCGGCCCGCAGGCCGCAGCAGGTCGAACAGGTAACGGAAATAGACCGGCAGCATCGCGACGCCGACGTGCTCCACCATCCCGATGGAACTGATCGCATCGAACGGACCGTCGCTGACATCCCGGTAATCCTGTAGCCGGATCTGGATACGGTCGGCGAGACCCGCGTCGGCGATCCGCCGCCGGGCCAGGTCTGCCTGGTTCGGCGAGATGGTGACGCCGACCCCCTCGACTCCGTGGTGCCGCGCGGCGTGAAGCAGCAGACTGCCCCAGCCGCAGCCCACATCGAGCAGACGCATCCCGGCGCGCAGACCCAGCTTGCGACAGACCAGCTCGTGCTTGGCGTCCTGCGCCGCTGCGAGCCCCACGTCGGGCGCCGCCCACAGGCCGCACGAGTACGTCATCGCCGCACCGAGAACCTGCCGATAGAAGGCGTTGGACAGATCGTAGTGATGGGTGATGGCGGCGGCGTCCCGCGCCCGGCTGTGGCGGCGGCCCCGCGGCCTCGCCTCGGCCGTGGGTGGTGGTGGGGGCAGGGGGCCCAACAGGCGCAACAACGTCGCCGCCGCGCGCAGCACGGTCGGCGTCACGGCCTGGACCCCAAGGTGGCTCCGCAGGTCGAGGGCGTCGAAAATGTCGCCTTCGACGTCGATCTCTCCGGCCACATACGCTCGCGCGAAACCGAGTTCACCGGGACGGAACAGCACCCGCCGCGTTGCCTCCGGCGTCCGCACCACAACCCTGGTCGGGGTTTCAGGCCCGAGGACCGTCCCGTCCCACAATTCGATCCGTACCGGTGGTTTCGGCCCGACGAGGCCCGTCAGCAAATCGATCACAGCACGGGACACCGCGGTTGTGCGCACGGCGGACCCCGAAACCGCGGCTGCGGGCACACCCTGGCCCGGGATCGCGGCTGCGGGCAGATCGGCCCTGGCCAAGTCAGTTCCGGACACTGCAGCGTCACCCCGGTTCACTGGCACCTCCGCACCGACCGCATCCGGTGCGGCGAGAACTCACTCGCCGCGCGCTCGGCCCACCTCCATCATCGCTGTCGGTGACGGTTGCGGCCCGACATCACCCCGTGTCGGGCCGCAACCGTCCTGGGGTCGCGTCTTGGGCTGTGTCAGGTCCTGGGCTGTGTCAGGTCCTGGGCTGTGTCAGGTCGTAGACCGTCTGCCCACCGACTGTCCTCGCGGTGAAGGTGCTCTGCACCCAGGATGTGATCCCGCTGCTGCCGCGGCCGCCGAAGCCTCCGCCACCGCCGAAACCGCCACCGCCGAAACCGCCACCCGAAATGTAGTAATGGATGTTGTGCTGTGCGACGTACTGTTTGAACTCGGCGAGCGTCGGTGCCGGGTCACCGCCGTTGAAGCCACCCATCGCCATAATCGCGGTACCGCTGGCAAGCTCGAGCGATCCGGCCGTCTGGGATCCCGACGTTGCCGCAACCCAGCGGTAGCCCTTCTGGCCGTTCCTCAGCAACTGGACGAGCTCGGAGTTGGCGCTCTCCCCGGCACCGAAACCAGCACCGAAACCAGCACCGAAACCAGCACCGAAACCGCCGCCGCCCTGCCCGCTGCCTGGCTGTCCGCCGGCACCGGCGCCGGGGCCAAAACCGGGGACGTTCCCGCCGCCGAAGAATTGGCTTCCCCTCGTGCCGGGGAACCCACCACCGCCGGCCGTAGCCGGCCCGGCCGTGGGGATCGCACCCATGTGCGGCGTCGAGGCGGTGTCGAGGGCGTATGCGGCCGACGGCGCTGCCAGCGCGATCGCCACCGCCGTGGCCACACCCGCCACGGCGACGGTGGCCCACGGACGACCAACCAACCGACGACCAACCAACCGACGACCGACCAGCCGAGGACCGACCAGCAGGGCGAGAGCGGCGAGAATCGCGGCGACCAGCACGACGAACCGCAACGCCGGGTACCAGCCGGGGCTGCGGTCCAGCAGCACGAACGCCCACCCGCCGGTGACCCCGACGGCGACCGTCATCAGCGTCCGGGCGACCCGAGAGTTCCGCGCCCGCCACAACGCGGTGCCACCGAAGGCCACGACGCCGGCGATTCCCGGCGCCAGCGCAACCGTGTAGTACGGATGGATGGTGCCGCTCATATAGCTGAACACGACACCGGTGGCCAGCGTCCACGCGCCCCACAGCAGCAGGCCGGCGCGGACGCGGTCGGTGCGCGGCGCCGCACGGGTGACCCACAGCCCGCCCAGCAGGACGATCAGTGCGGCCGGCAGCAACCAGGAGATCTGAGTACCGAACTGGCTGCCGAACATCCGGTGCCAGCCGGTCGGACCGCCGAACATCCCACCGGGACCGGCGCCACCACCGCCGCCTGCGCCACCGAACCGACCACCGGCGGGCGTCCCCTGCAGATACTGGGCGATGCCGGCCGGAAGCTGCCCACCGGCCTGACCGCCGGGGCCGCCAGCCCCACCGCCGTTTCCACTGCCGCCGAAGATCCGTCCGAGCCCGTTGTAGCCGAAGGTCAGCTCAAGGAAACTGTTGTTGGTCGAGCCGCCGATGAACGGTCGGGCATTCTTCGGCCACAACTCCACGGCCGCCACGAACCAGCCCGCGGCGACCAGCACTCCGCCGACGCCGGCCAGCAGGCCCAGCAACCGCCGACCGATCGAGGTCGGAGCTGCCACCAGGTACACAAGCCCGAACGCCGGTACCGGCAGGAACGCCTGCATCATCTTGGTCAGGAAGGCGAACCCGACCGCCACGCCCGTCAGGGCGATCCACCGGTAGCTGCCGTCCTCGGTCGCGCGCACCACACAGTAGGCGGCGATGACCAGCAGCAACGTGAGCAGCGCATCGGGGTTGTTAAAGCGGAACATCAACACGGCAACCGGCGTCAGGGCCAGCATGGCGCCGGCAACGAGACCCGCGCGCGGCCCGATCCAACGACGAACCGCAAGATAGAGGATGCCCACGGACGCCACGCCCTCCAGCGCGTCCGGTGCGAGCATGCTCCAGCTGCTGAAGCCGAAGATCCGCCCGGACAGGGCCATGACCCACAATGACGCCGGTGGCTTGTCCACGGTGATGAAGTTCGACGAGTCGAACGACCCGAAGAACAGCGCCTTCCAGCTCTGCGTTCCGGCCTGCACCGCGGCGGCATAGAAGCTGTTGGCGTTGCCGGACGCGCCGAGCCCCCACAGGTAGAGGACCGCGGCCGTGGCCAGCAGAACGAGCAATGCCAGGCGCACCCACCAGGGGTCCGCGGCGTGCCCTCGCAACTGCCGGGGCAGGCGTATCGCGGGCGCGCCCGGCGTCGGACGCGAAGGCCCGTCCGGCGCCTGCGGCGATCCGTCCCCGCGCTGCTCGGGGAGGTCGACGTCGGGCCTGACCGACCCCCAGTCGAGGTCGCCGACGTTCGTGGTCATTGCGTGATCCCCTCGATGTGCCGATCTGGCCGACGTTCCGTTGCCGATGGCGGACGTCCCGGTGCTGGCGGTGCTGGCGGTGCTGGCGTCCTCACGTAAGAGTTACCGCCGACACGACGAAGGTCGCGGGTCTGGCCGAGCCCGTGGCGGAACTACCGCCGGTGGTGCCACCGCCCGAACCGCCCGACTGGTCGTCGCCGGGTACGCCGGCTGACGGAGCGCCACCGGATGCGTCGGCTGACGGAACTGAGCCCCGGAGGTCCGCCATGCACTGCCGGAACGCCTCACGGACCGTCGAATCTGTCATGTCCGGGCGGGGCTGCCCGTTGCTGCCGTCAAGCGTGATGCCCTTGTCCTTCAGGCACGCCTGGAGTTTCTCCAGATCGATCGCAGGCCCGTTGCCGCCCCGGAACCGACCACCGCCTGGGAATCCACCACCGGGCAACCGTCCGCCCGGGAATTCACCACCGGAGAATTGACCGCCTCGGGTCCCGTAACCGGAAAGCCCGTCCGCGGGAGTCGAATCGTTCGCGGCCTGGCTGGTGCCGCCTCCCCCGCCGGCTGCGGCCATGACAGCTGCGCTGGTACCCAGCACGACGGCGAGTACCGCGACTGCGGCAATCAGGCCACCGCGCCGGCTGAGTCCTCGGCCGGCCCGCACAGCGGGCGCCACCGTCGTGGGCCGATCCGCCGACCCGCCTGCCGACCCGCCTGCCGGGTAGAATTCGGGCCGGCCAGAGCCGACCCACCAGGGCGCGTCGGCCTGGGCCGATCCGAGGACATCCACGGACGTGGCCATGGGGACGCTGCGGATGAGCGCGGCCACGTCGGCGACCGACGACGCGGCGCCGACCAGCTGCGGCCGCGCCGCAGTCCCCAGCTCCGGCGGCACATCGACACCCGGCGGGGTGACCAGCACCAGGACGGCGCCGGCGGGCCTGGCCGTGAGCGTCGCCAGCAACTCCCGCTCGTACATCGTGACGACGAGGATCATCTGTAGCGGCGATCGTGGCCGGTGCCCGAACAGGTCCGCACCGGCCGGTTCCGCCGAACCGACTGACAGTTGATCATTTAGTTGATCGTCGAGCCGTTGTCCGAAGGGTGGCTCGGCCGACGGCGTCAGGACGTCATAACCGGGTCCGAGCGCCTGGGCCAGCACGCCCGGGTCGGCGGGGAGACTCGGGCTCACCCACACGTATGTCATGTGCATACCGTGGCGGTCGCGCCTGAGGGGAAGCTTTCGGAATCCTTGGGATGTCCTTGTGGATCGCGGCCAGCGGCATGGAGCAGGTCTGAGCTCGGCCTGAGAGCAATAGGAACGCTGGTCAGAGCGCCCGACAATAGGGGCGCGACACGTTCACCCGCTGTAACCGCCCGCACCGACCAACGAATCGTCCGGGTACCCGACTGGCGCGACCTGGCGCCTCGCGAGTGCAATTGTCGCCCTCGAGTCAGTAGCAGGATATTCCATTGCTTTTATAGAGAAAAAGTTGTGCCATGAGCACACCAGCTGACCGGAGCTTGACAGGCCAGCACGGACCGGTCGCGTCGGGGGGCACCATGAACATCGACGGCGGTACCACCAAACTGGCCATAATCGTGCTGGACGGAACCGCCGCGCCGCCGTGGATCGTTGTACTGACCGGGCTGGCCGCCGTCGCGGCGGTCGTGCCCAGGTGGACCTGGCGAAACAGTGGCCACCTCGACACGATCGTGCACGAAGGTGGCCATGCGTTCGTCGCCTACCTCCTCGGACACTGGGTCTTCGGAGTGTGGCTGTTCTCCGACACATCGGGCCTCACCGGCACGTACGGTCGACCCAGCCGGCTCGTCAACTTTCTTGTGTCAGCGGCTGGTTACACCGCGCCGCCGGTATTCGGGCTGGGCGCAGCCGTCCTGCTGAACGCAGATCACATCACCGCGACACTGATTCTCGCCCTCGTGGCACTGGTCGCGCTCTTCCTCGTCGTCCGCAACCGCTTCGGAATACTGATTGTCACCGGCACCAGCTTCGTGATCATACTGGCACTGTGTTCGGCGTCGGCGGGCACGCAGAGCGCCCTCGCGTGCTTCCTCACCTGGTTTCTACTGCTGTCCGGGCCGCGGGCCGTCCTCGACCTGCACCGGGCCCGCAAGAAAGGATCATCATCCTCGGACGCAGACATGATGGCCGAACTCACCGGCATCCCCGGCGTGTTCTGGGTGCTCGGCTTCGGTGCGCTCGCCATGGTGTGCCTGTACCACGGAACGCGCCTGCTGCTCAGCTGACACAGACCCGCTTCCGCAGATCGAAAGATCATCAACTGCCGATAATACGATGTCCTCGGGCCGACATCCCGATGATGATGTTGTTCACAGGGCCGACTCAGACCCGGTGTACAGGGACATTCCGCTGATCACCCACTCTTTACGGTCAGTCGACGACCTGGTGTCAGATGTGTTACATGGGTTAAGTGCGCCAGGACGGGTAGAGCTGTTCCATGGCTCGACACCGGAGGGGTCCGACAGCCCAGCACATGCCGCACACCAGGCACTCACGCAACGTCACGCATAGCAGGTCAGACACCCGTCCCGCGACTCGCGCGGCACGGATGACCCGCCCGACCGTTCCGCAGCTGTTGTTCGCCGCGACCGCGGTCGCGGCTGTGCTCGCCATGCCCGCCGATGCACTCACGGCATCGTCCTCGCCGTCAACGGCCTCGCCTTCGACGCCCACACCGTCAACGGCCACACCGTCGAAGCTCGCGCCGACCACCGGCACCGGCACCGGCACCGCGGTCCAGCCATCCGTCGCGACGCCGGTCGGGCGGCCCAGCCCGTCCACTGATGAGCAGGTCGCGCAGGCGGTGCGGACGAGCCCGCTGCTCGGTGAGGTCCCCCCGGAGCGCATCCGGGTGGTCGACGTCCACGTATCCACGATCGACCCGACCGTCGCGGTCGCCCACGTCGTGCCGGCCGGCGGCGAAACCGACCCCGCGACCGCGCTGCTCACCCACCCGAACGACCGCTGGCGGGTCGTCGAACTGGGCACGGCCGGTGTCGGCTGCGACCAGCTCAGCGTGGCGGTCCAGCACGAACTCGGGTTGATCTGCGAGCTTTCGTAGTCGGCCAGAGTGCGCGCACGTGCAGCCCTTGCTTCTGCGATGCACCTGCGACATGCAGCTTCGCCACCTGGACGGCCGCGGCAACTCCCCGAGGCCGTCCAGGTGGGGCCGTTGCGTCAAATGGCGTATGTCAACGCCGACAGCAGGGCGACAGCCAGAATGATCGTCCCACGTATCGGCAGCTGCCACCGCTCGACCACCGCGCGTCGATCGCTGACCGCGGACAGCGGCCCGGCCACCATCATCAGCATGATCCCGGCCCATACCAACGCGAACAGCGGACGGTTTGCGCGCGTGTCGAAGGCGTAGATGACGATGGATGCGACCAGTGTGACCGCAAAGGCGACCTGCGGCAGGACGAGCACGGACATTTTCGGCTGAAACGCCTTCTCGGTGGTACCGGATGAGCGCGGCCGGTAGCCGAACGCCACCCAGACGAAGGCGATCAGATACAGCGGGGCGATGAACAGTGAGCTCGCAACGGTTCGGGTCGCGCACCCGCGGCCCGCATAGGCAACGATGAATAGCGTTGAACCGAGGAGATAGGGCACGCCGAACAGCAGATAATGCTGTTCAGTCGCGCCGGAGGACACCTGCGTCCGCAGGATGATGGCCAGCGGCGGGCCCACCAAAAAGATCATCTGGACAACGGCCAGCAGCGGGCTGAGGCTGGTGTGCAGATAGTGCGCCCGCTGCCAGCCCCGCAGACCCGGTTTGCGCAACGGGTTGTCGAACAGCAACAGGCGCATGTGGTCCATAGCCCACCGCAGGCGCTGTTTGGCGTAGACGGCCGCGGTCGCCGGTGCCGTCCCTATTGATATCGGCCGGGCGTGGTAGACGCTTGACCAACCACGGGCATGCAGTTCGTACGAGGTCTGCACATCCTCAACCAGATTCCATTCGCTGAATCCACCGACCGACTCGAGCGCGGACCGACGGTAGAGGGCTCCGTTACCGGTGGAGAACGCGCTGTTGTCACGGTCCTTCGCCGGCTGGATGGCCCGGAAAAACATGGAATCAGCATTGTTCAGGACATCCCTGCGGCCCGTGTCGAAACACTGGGCGGTGCAGACGAACCCGACCTCCGGATCACGCAGATAACCGACTATCCGCTCCCCCACGTCCGGCACGACGAGGTGATCGGCGTCCAGGGTCAGGATTGCGTCGCCGTCCGTGCGGGCCAGCGCATGGTTGAGATTACCGGCCTTTCCCGGCGTCCCGTCGACACGGGTGAAGCACGGTATGCCCAGCCGGGCGGCGAGCGCGTCGATTTCCCGCCAGTTCTTCCGGCCGGCGAGGCGACCGTCGTTGAGAACGTAGGTCTGGTGCGGATAGTCGATCGCCAGGGCGAAACGCAGCGTCCGCTCGACCATGGACGCAGGCTCGCCGCACACCGTCACGAACACGTCGAGGCTGCCCGCCGGCGGCCCGGCGCGGCGGACCGCACCCGGCCGCATCCGACCGACCATGACCGCCGTCCAGGCGACGGTCACATAACTGACCAGTTCGGCGCCATAGAAGAAGGAGCCGAACACGCCGGTACCGGCGAGCGTTCCCGCTCGCCATGCCAGGTAGATCGCGCCCAGCACGATGACCAGCACGCCGGTCACCGGTGCCAGCCGTCCGCTGACCGGACCAGCCACCGGGACGTCCCAGCGGCGCCGCGAAGCTCCGTCCGTCGGTACCCGCGGCCGAGGCACCCACGGTGCTAGGCCATCGGGAATCGGCGCGGTGGCGTCGACGGGCGCTACGTCGCGAGCCATACTTGTCACCTTTCGAAAACATTCGCCTATTAGTGCTACGGGGACTGCGGCCGCCGGGCACGCGATCTGACGATCGTCGCGCGCCCTTTGGCCCTCTAGTGCTACGGGGACTGCGGCCGCCGGGCGCGCGATCTAACGATCGTCGCGCGCCCTTTGGCCCTCTAGGTCACTGTCTCCTTATACACATCT
>NZ_CAUVXL010000018.1:28993-38240 GCF_963555915.1 Protofrankia sp. Cas4 | reverse complement strand
GCATCAACAAGTTCTCCGAGATGGTAGCCGACGACCTGCGCGGAAGAGTCGCGCGTGGTGACATCCGGCCTGGCGACCATCTTCCACCGGAAACCGAGCTGATGGACATTTACGGTGTCGCGAGGCCGACAATGCGGGAGGCGCTGCGCATCCTTGAGTCAGAGTCTCTGATCATCCTGCGCCGTGGGTCCCACCTCGGGCCGCTGGTCCAAGAGCCGGACACGCGGGTCCTCGCCCGGCAGGCAGGCCTGCGGCTGCAGATGCAGGGAACGCCCGTCCGGGATCTGGCCGAGGCCCGGGTCGTCATGGATTCGGGGATTGTGGCGTTGGCGGCGAAGCGCCGTACCGCGGCGGATCTCCGGGAAATGCGGGCATGCCTCGTTGCAGCCGGTTCCGCTCGTAATGTGGTTGACTTCTCCCGGCGCGCGGCTGATTTTCGTGTGCTGGTGGTCCGGACTTCCCGCAATCGGACCCTGATACTGATGACAGAGCTTGTCTCATCGCTGCTCCACCACCAGTACGATGCCGTTCTGCGCAATATCTCGGACCACGATGGGCGTCGCTTCATCGAGCAGTCCCTGGCCCGCTATATACGGCTGACCGACCTGATCGAAGATTGTGACGTGGTAGGCGCGGTCGAGTTCTGGGAGACACAGGGCGCGATCGACGACGAATTCGGGATGATCAGCCTGGGCTCGGCTCCCATGATGATCTACTCCTGACCGGTGGCACCCGACCGGTGGCTCGGCCGCGGGGCTGCCTGCCGGGAGCATCGGCCTGTCGTGGGCAACCGTCCGTTGATGCTCTACGCTAGGGGGGTACCTGGACTGGCCGGCGTGGCGCAACTGGCAGCGCACTCGACTTGTAATCGAGCGGTTAGGGGTTCAAATCCCCTCGCCGGCTCCAGATAGATGGCCTTTGACCTACGGTTTTGCAAAGTTAAAGATCATCCATTCAAGATCGAAATAGGTTTGTGCGCGCATTGTGTGCGTATTCGGCAGTTTTGTGCAAGGAACGATCATGAACGGGGTGTCGTCTCGGGGTGTGAGGGCCGGGACCTGCGGCTGAGACGCCGTCCCGACAGTGGTGACGCTCTGTCACTTTCGCGCCGTTTGCTGCCTGCGAAGCGGGCGGCCCGCGACCAGGGTGACGCGTGCCGGCTGGCGGTGGCTGATCCGCCGGCCCACCCCGCGTCACCGCGGCGCGGGGATCGGATGTTCACGGTGCCGTCAGGGCCGATGGCGGCGTGGTGGATGTGACCATGGCGGCGGGGCCAGCGGCCCCGGTGTCGGGCGCCGACGATCGTCGCAGCGTGGAAGGGGATCCATGCCCGCACGGTCCGCTCCAGTCAGGGCACTCCAACCTGCACCGGCGACATCGGCACCGTGATCGTCGCTATGGGCCTTGATGGACAGGGTTTGTGGGCTGAGTGAGGAAGGTGGCGAGGGGCTCAAGGCTGGGGTGGTAGCCGTCGTGGGTGTCGACGGTGAGCCGGGGGAGGTTCAGGCGGATGTCGACGAAGGCGTTCGGGGAGTGGGGTGTCGCGGCCCGTGTCTGCGTGGGCCGGTCACGGTCAACGGTGAGACGGGCCCTTCCATGGTGCGCGCTGTGCGAACGGATGTTCGAGTGTGGCTCGGCGGTTAGATGGCGGCGATCCGGCGGCCCAGCTCCGCGACTAGTCCCTCTTGCTTCCAGGGTGCCTGTGGGGTGTCAGAACTCGGCCACCGGCCTTGACCTGGGGTTTTAGGCGGCTCGTTCGTATTCGTTGATCAGGCCACCGAGGACGGGTCGGCGCTTGATCCGTTCCTTGGTCAGGTCTGCGACACCAGCCGGTGCGCTCGCAGCGCTCTGGGCAGGAGTCGGATCAGTGCGGCGAGGACCGCCCGGTCCGCCCAGTCCCACCGGGGCTTGGGCTGGGTACGGCGCAGCACCGCGACCTCATGCCGCAGCACCAGCAACTCGATGTCCTTGGACGTTGACAAACGGCCGAGGAGAACAAGCCAGCCGCACACCCGAACGAAGATCAGATAAAGCAGGCGGATGGACATAACTGACCATCATCCCGCCAGCCCCGTACGGCCGCATCTCCCCAGCTCACAGGCCCAGGCCGACTTCTGGCACCCCACAGGATCCTCCAACGATGCCGACAGGCTGATCGGATTCCGCATGGCAATCAAGATCGAGTGCATTGTTCAGTGCGACCATTGCGGGACCACAGGGCACGTTCTTCCGATCAGGGTCTGCCAGAGCTGTCAACGGCACACATGTCGGGAATGCGGGTTGGCGGCGGGCCGTCAGGTGGTGCCGCCGGGGCGGGGCTTCCTCGAGTCGGTCGCCAATGCCCTGGAGGTCCGCGCCGGGGCGTGTCCGTTCTGTCTCGACCGCCGAGAGGGGCCGGAACCGGTCGTCGTCAGACTGCCGAGCTGGTGATCCGTCGGCTCAGCGGCCGCGGTGGGCGAATCCAGCCCAGTAGCGCGGTTCGGCCAACTCCTCGCTCCCGACGGCGTCGTCGAACTCCTGGCGTCCGGCCAGATCGTCGGGTACGGCCCGATCGGGGTCGACCATCCACAACTGCGCGGCGCGCAGTGCCTGCCGCACCGGTGTGCCCTCCGAAACGAAGTGGTGGACCATGTAGCTGAGCACCGCCGACGCCTCGTCGTCGATCGGCCAGAGGGAGCCGATCACTGAGGCCGCACCGGCAGAGAGGAACGCGGTCGCCAGCGTTAGCACCTCGTCGTGGTCGGCGTCGGTGGCGTCGGTTGTGCAGGCGGAGAGGAACACGAAGGGTCCTATTCCTTTTCCCGCCGCCGGGCGGCCGGCCGCGCGCCGCAGCAGGTCGTGGACGGACAGCCGTGCGCTGCCCGCAAGCCACAGACCGCTCTTGGTGGGGTCGGAACCGGTACTGCCGTGGCAGGCGAAGACCACGCGCCCCGGTGGTGTCGACGCGTCGAACAACTCGGCGAGGACCGTCTGCGGCGTGGCCTCCAGACCTCGGCTCGCCAGCGCCTTCGGATAGCCGAGATAGGTCCCGGTCCGGTAGAAGTCCGCCCGCAGCGCCATCGCCTCCTGTTCGGCGAACAGGAGGTCGCGGGTCGGATTCGCGATGATCAGCGAGTGGTCGCCGGGGTCGACGGTGCGCGCCGCAGCCGTGCAGATCATGCCCGCCGATGCGGCATAGGTGAATTCGGCGGCCTGTACGGCGTAGCGCAGGCCGCCCTCGGCGGCCCACCTTCCCGCGTGCCACGGGACGGCGCCGGCGACTCCGACGGGGACGAGCGCGCAGACCACGGGAGGATCGGGGATCTCGGCCAGGTCGATGCCGAGGTGGCGGAGGAGCGGCTGGAGACATTCCCCGGCCCAGTCGCAGACGGCGTCCAGGGCGGCGGCCTGGCCCGCAAGGTGCGACCGCAGTGCCGGCTGGTCCGGTCGCATCTCCGGCACCTCGATGAACACTGGCTCGCCGGTCCGGCGCAGGGTGAGGAAGCCTCCTTCCGTGAAGGGTGTCGCCAGCAGGACGTACGCCACGGCATCGATGCCGAGCTCCGTCATCGCCGCCTGGACGTCGGCCGTCCGGGGCGGCTCTACCAGGTCGGAATCGGCGAGTGCGGCGGCGATCCGCTGTCGCAGGTCGTCCGGAACCACCTCGTCGGACACCGGGGCGGACAACCACCGAATGCGATGCTCCTCCCATTGGGCGGCGAGTTCGGCAGCTCCCTCGGCCTGCAGCAGCTCACCTAGCGCGCGGGACGCTGTCGCGGCTTGCAGGACCAGCGTCCGTCCGGCCTCCAGGGCGTAAAGTCCGCAGTCGCCGCCGATGCTCAGGCAGAATGCGATGGCCCGGTCAGACTCGTGGGAGGCCGCCCGCGCGGAGCGGACCGCCAGCCCGGGCGTGGGCTGTGTGAAGACCCGCCAGGCCGGACCGCGCATTCCCCGCCGGAGGTGGTGAAGCGCCGCCTCGGGCTCGTGGTCCGCGAACGCGAGGGCCATGGCGACGACATGGAAGGTCAGCCAGTTGCCGATGGATGAGTACTCGCCCATGGCGTCGATGGCGGCCGACACTGCCCGCTTCGCCTGGTGGCGCTCGAGGTCGTCGGGATCATCGGACAAGGCCGCCAACGTGCTCAGCGCATGCATCGCAGTCTGCTGGATGTGTCCGAGTGTGTCGCCAGCAGGGGCAGACGGCCGGAGGGGCCTGGGCGTCTGCGCGAGGCAAGGACACTCGATGCCGTCGACCTGAACTCTTCCGTGCACGCGGTGGTAATGGCGGACGCTGTCGAGCTGCATCTCGAACCTCACGTCCGGAGTCGAGGAGTGCTGGGTGATCAGTCGGCGAACCGACTCGAAGGTTCTGCGGTGCTCGGCGTCGTCTCCGGTGGCAAGGTCGCGAGCCAATGCCGCGTTCAGATGGTTGTGCCTGGCGATCAGTGACGTGTCGGGGATGTCGGCTGCGAGATCGGCTGCAAGATCGGCCGCGGCTTCGAGAATGGGAACGGACTCACATATTCCGGAAGCGTCTCCTGCGGCTACTGCTCGGCGGAACAGCGCATTTCCGAGGAGGCCGAGGGCGTCCACGGCATTGGCGGGGGAAAGCTCCTCTCTACCGTCGACCAGGGATCTGCCGACCTCGACCGCTGCGTCGGCATCGGCGATGTCACCGCGGAGCTCACACCGCCGCAGGAGCGCGTTTCCTACGGTGAGAAGTCCCAGCGTGCGAACGGTGGATTCCAGAGGAAAGGCGAGCGCGGCCTCGACACTGTTGATCAGCGCAGCCAGCGGTCCCTCGATCGACTCGCCCGCGGGCGCTGAGGCCAGCGGAATGAACAGCATGCTGGCTGCCACGATGACCATTGAAGCCTCGTCCGCTGTTGTCGGCGGGGCCGCGAGCGCCTCCCGCAACTCCTCGAAGGCAAGGACCTCGTTGGCCAGGTCGACCATGTGTGAGCCGAAGGGGGCCGCCATTGGTGCGGGTGGCGCGCCGCACGCGGTGAGCAGCTCGGCAACCCGCTCGGCGATGCCCGCGCGCTGCTCGCCCGGCAGCGCCGAAAGGTCGATCACTTCGAGTCTCGATCGTGCGGCGGACATCGCCGATTCGGCGCCGAGTTCGCCGAGCGCGTCGGCGACGGCCAGCGCGATCTCCGCTTCGAGCAGTCCGGCCACCGCGCGCTGCAGGTCGTCCTCTGCGGCCCGAGTCGCCCGCAGGGCCAGGTCGGCTGCCGCCAGGTGGTCCGGAACATCGCCGGATGCCCGCGCGCGCTCGAACAGCAGCCGTGCCTGCGAAAGTGATTGATGATAAGTCATATCATCGGGAGCGACCATGGGGCTACATTAGGTACTCTCGCTGACCTCGAGCAAGGTGGATGAATGGCCCAAGTGCCCAAGGCATACTGGAATGCGGTGCGCCAGAAATTCAGTCTGAGTCCGGTGTGGCCCGTGGGCGGTACGGTGGCTCTGGGTGACATTGGTCGGCTCTCCCCAGGTGGCTGGATCCGCGAGACCAGCGCGAGCGGGCTCGGGATGACGTGGGACGTGGTCCGTGGTGCGCCGGGAGACTACGATCTCTCCTATGGGGCCGACACGACCATCCACGCCGGCACCACCGCCGACCTGGGCGCGGCTGGCGGCAGGCTCGAGTTCGGCAGCAAGCGCGGCGACGGCCTGATGCTGAAGGCGAGCCAGGGCGTCCAGGCCGATGTCGCCGACCTTCGCCGGCTCAAGGCAGACGTTCTGGCGTGCCCGGATTGGGACCCCGCGTGGGTGGTCGTGACCTCCGTCGTGAGCGTCGAGACCACCTGCCTGCTCATCGCCACGGGGCGGGACGCCTCCGCCACCCTGCGACTCGATCCCGGACCGCTGCTCGGCGGCCTGGGTGTCACCGCCCGGATCACGGCGGTCAGGAAGTCCGGAACGGTGTTCAGCTACATTGCAGGCTCGCCCACGGCCCTGTTGATGCGGTGCCACTACGTCCATGGGAACCGGAAGCGGAGCGTGAAGTCACGTGATCCGCGCGAGGATTCACCCGCCGTCGTCCCGGCGGGGCGGACGAGGTTCCTCCAACTCATCGACCTCGACGATACCGCCCCCCTCCCGGGGGCCGATTAACCGCTGGCGGAAACGGACGCCGCCGCATGGGACCCCAAATCTGTCAGAACGTCGAAGGTCGAGGGACCGGCTCGGGCTTGCTGAAGACCTCGAACCCCCTGTGGGGTGCCAGAACTCGGCCGCCGGTGTTGACCTGGGGTTTTAGGCGGCTCGTTCATATTCGTTGATCAGGCCACCAAGGACAGGTCGGCGTTTGATCCGTTCCTTGGTCAGGTCGGCGATGGGGTGGTCGGGCCGGGGTGCTTGAAGGCCACAACCGCAGTGGGGTCGCCGTCCGTTGTAGTGGGTCACGTACTCGGCCAGGACGGTACGCAGGTGCCGTTCACCGAAGATCAGTATCCTGTCGGTGACCTCGGTCCGGACGGTGCGGACGAACCGTTCGGCGTAGGCGTTTGCCCGTGGGGTTCGGGGTGGGATCTTGACGGCGGTGATGCCGGCGTCGGCGAGGACCGCGTCGAACGACGCGGTGAACTGTCCTGCGCGGTCACGGACCAGGATCTGGAAGTCGGCCGCCCGGTTGCCGCGGTCCATGAGGAGGTTCCGGGCTTGTTGGGTGGTCCACGGTCCGTCGGGGTGGGCGGTGACCCCGAGGATGTGGACGGTGCGGGAGCCGACCTCGATGACGAAGAAGCAGTACAGACGCCGTAGTGTCACCGCGCAGTCCACGTGGAAGAAGTCGACGGCCAGCATGGTCGAGGCTTGCGTGCGCAGGAACTGTCGCCAGGTCGTGTCGGTGTGCCGTTTCGGAGCAGGGGGTATCCCCAAGGATGTCAGGACCCGGCGGATCGTGGAGGCGCTTAGCCGGTGGCCGAGCTTGAGGAGCTCACCCCGGATTCGCTGGTATCCCCACGTCGTGTTCTCGGTCGCGAGCCGCTCGATGAGGGTCACGATCTCCGCGCTGATCGGTGGCCGTCCCGTCCGCTGCGGGTGGGTCCACTTCCGTGTGACCAGGCGGCGGTGCCACCGCAGGATGGTGCCGGGGGTGACCGCCGGTGCGTTCGCAGCGCTCTGGGTAGGAGTCGGATCAGGGCGGCGAGGACCGCCCGGTCCGCCCAGTCCCATCGGTGCTTGGGCTGGGTACGGCGCAGCACCGCGACCTCATGCCGCAGCACCAGCAGCTCGATGTCCTTCGACGCCGACGAATGACCGAGGAGAACCAGCCAGCCACACACCCGAACGAAGATCAGATAGAGCAGGCGCACGGACACAACTGACCATCATGCCGCCAGTTCTCCATCGTCGCATCACCCCAGCTCACGGGCCCAAGCCGACTTCTGGCACGCCACAGCCTACTCGACAGGGATCTCGACAGGGATGTGAAGGAGGTTCGCCACGGGCGTGTAGAGGTCGATGTCGGTCTCCTCCGTCTTGAGGGATACAACCAGCGCGTAGCGGACTGGCTGACCGATACGATCACGGTTGTTGTTGTTCTTCCACCAACCACCGACGGGGTAGACAGCGATCTTACCGGTCTCGGCGAGCTCCGCTCCGGATGTCTCCCAGATGTCCTGGTGGAGGGAGCCGTAGTTACGCTGGTTGGCTCCGATGAGCCATGACACTTGCCCGGCGGCCGGGCGTCCACCGGTTTCCGCGCTATGCGCGTCACGATTCATTCGCTGGACGAATTGGGCCTCGCTTTCAAGCGGGTCCTGCAGTTCGAATCGGAGGCCGTGCGATGCGTAGCTGTAGCGCTGGCGCCAGCCACGGCGAGATGCGGTTGGTTCGATGAAGTAGGAGAGGGTCACGCGCAGGCTCACCGAGGAATCACCCAACTCTTGGAGCACTTCGCGCGGCCACGGAAGGTCGTGCAGCCGGAAGAATGGAACCTTGAAATCGTCACCGTCGAACGGGATGAATTTGTCCTGCACGACGAGTGTGACTGTCTGGTCCGAGGAGAAGAGCACCCTCTTCTCTGAAGGCACACCCCACCCATAGCGGCGAAGGAGCATCTGCTGCGCCTGAAGACTTTTCCGGCGGCTTTGGTCGACATCCCTGCGCATCACGGATGTCCATTCCGCAGCATGTACGAGCAGAGCGCGGACAGTCTCTGGCCAGTATGTGGGGTACGTCGCCATCACCAGGGCAGCGAGCCGGGCCGCTTGGGCGGTCGCTGCGCTGGTTGCGTTTGCTGACGTCAGCACTTGGTCGTTCGCGTGGCCCGTGGTCCGTAACGAGAGCGTCGCATGGCTTGGCTCGAACATGGAGGCGCCGTCGTGAAGGACGTTGCCGCCTTCCATGACGATGTCCGGCTTGATCGGCCAAGGCCGGGGGCCGAAACGCAGGGATGTGCGGCTGTGAGGCGAGAGGTCGCCTTGCTGCGCAACGGTAGACCATCCCTCATAGGCAGGGTCGGTTGGGAGCGTGGTCAGGTTGGTGTATGCGCCTACGGTCAGTGCGTTCCAGGCTTGGCCGGGGTCGCGGATCGCAGCGGTGTCTGACTCCGCAAGGTAGTTGGCCACAAAGGTATCGACGTTGCCAGCGGACACGACAAGCAGACGGGCAGCAGCAGTGTCTGGCGGTGCGAGCAGGCGAAGGTTACTGCCGTCCCTGGTGACACTCGCACCCACCGCAAGCGCGTCTACGATCGCTGACCACAGGGTCGGCTGGCCCGGATTCCCAGGTGTGTCGCTTTTCGTGCTGACCGGCATACAGAACGTCCGCCGGCGTGTCGCGGTGACCTCAGGCAGCGACACCGCCTGTGCAGTCACGTCACCATAGGTGAGTGGATCGTGCGGCTGCTCGATCTTCGTCGGAAGGATCCGGACCGACTCTAGCCGGTGGCGAAGCCGCACCTGATCTGACGAGACGAGGTACTGGTCCATCTCGCCGCCGAGGAGCGCGACACCGGCCATCTTGGTACCGTGACCATTTTGGTCGAAGCCACTGACCCCGACCACGGTATGAAGGTCCTGTGGCGCGAGCGACCCTTCAAGTAGGACGTGAGTCCTGGCTACGCCCGAGTCGAGGTGACAGACGGCGGGCTGAAGCTCATCGGCAGGCTCAAGACGCTTCGCTAGATCGTTGACATACTCGGCCTGTTCCTCGGGGGCGAGGTCTTCGATGGAGTCGATGAACTCAGGGCGTCGGATCTCGGCGACGGGGATCGCCGTGAAGGTCAGTACTTCGAGTTGTCCCCACGTGGACTCAA
>NZ_CAUVXL010000018.1:8276-28586 GCF_963555915.1 Protofrankia sp. Cas4 | reverse complement strand
CCCACATGACGTCGCGATCCACGAGGCGGAGCAGGCGTTCCGACATGCTAAGAGCATTGGCCTTCGCAAAAAGCCGTAGCAGGCTGGGTCCATTCTCGCCTGGCCGTAGCCAGACCTCCCACCAGGTCTTCTCGCCCATGGGCGGGACGCCGTCGGACTGCCAGAGATCGAGCAGAATGGTCGACCGGATATGGGCAATGTTGGCAACAAGACCGTTGTTGCGTGGCTTGCCAGTCGGCGACTCCTTGGCTAGGTAGTCCTCAAAGAGCTGGAGGAACTTCGCTCGGTACTCATCGCTGACCCACACTGTGGCACGTTCAGGGGTGCCTCCTATAGGGTCGGCCGGAAGCACCGAGAGGAGAAGCCACCTCGGTCGCTTGCGTTGTGGGTCCCGATGGTTCGTGAGCTGTTGGAGAGTGTCGAGCTTCAGGAGGTAAGCCGGGTCTTCACCCTCGAGAGTGATCATTGTTCCGAGCGCGCGAAGCTCGTCTTCGGTGAGCTGCTCATCCCGGACCTCATCGGCGCTGGAGAAGGCTGCCTGCAACTCACCAAGGCGACCACGACCATGGCCGGCACGGTCTTCGACCGGCCGGATACGGGGGTTGCCCCCACCCTGGCGATGGAATTCTTCGTCCGTCGAACGAGCTTCTACAAGGAGGTGGCTGAGGTGCTCGCGGCCATCAGCCAAGGCTCGCCGCCTGTCGTGACTTGAGGGCGAGTCTGATGTCATCGGCGCTCACCTTGGTCCCGCCGGCGAGAATGACGCTCTTGGCAGCAGACTCGGCTGCTCGCACCAGATCAGCGTGGGAGAGTCCCGCCATGTCGTCAGCCAGCGCTGTCCAGCGGATGCCTTTCGCTAAAGAGCCGAGCCTCCCGCGCACGACGGCCGCAGACTGCTTGGCGTCAGGCAATGCGTAGTCGAGAACCATGTCGAAGCGCCGAAAGAGCGCCCTGTCCAGGATCGACCGGTGGTTCGTCGCGGCGACGATCATGCTCTCGCTTGAACTGTTTTCCAAGAACACCAGGAAAGAATTGAGGATGCGTCGAGCCTCGCCGACATCGTTCCCGGCTCTGTCGCCGCCGAGGGCGTCGAACTCGTCGAACAGGTAGACGCCACGTTGAGCGTCAGCGGAGTCGAAAATGAGGCGAAGCTTGCCCGCGGTCTCGCCCATGAACTTGCTCATGAGACTATCTAGACGGATCGTCAGGAGCGGCAGCGACAGCTCATGCGCGAGCACAGCGGCGGTCATCGTCTTGCCGGTCCCCGGAGGCCCCTCGAAGAGGAGGCGGTGGGCAGGCTCGAAACCGTGATCGAGCAGATTCTTACGCTGAAGCTGCTCCACCAGGATGCGCTGGACCTGCGCTGCAAGATCCTCGGGTAGGACCAGGTCCTTGAGGCTGACGGTCGGATGCGAAGCGATGACCAGGTCCGATAGATCGCCTCGGGGTTGCGCGATCGAGGTGACCTTCCTCGGTCGCTCAGCGCGTGAGTTCTCGACGGCAGCCTTCAAATCAGCTGCCAGATGGTGATGGCCCTGACGGGCGGCTTGAGCTGCGACCTGAAGCGCGACGGAATAGAACGCCTCGTCGTCACCACTCGCGTGGCTCTGCACGAGCGCCTTGACGTGCTCACCTGAGCCGGCCACCATCCACCTCCCGTCGCACGTCCTCTCGGGGCCGAGTCTAGGCGGTTTCTCATAGATCAAGTTCGCCGGATAGCCTTCATGATCCGCGACTGATCGCCAGGCTCACAGTTGCATCTGTGGGATCTGCTGTCCTACGGCTGTCGATCGATCATGATCGAGTGATGCGTCGACGTCGTGCCTGTCCACCGGTTCCGGTTCCGGTGTCGGAGTTCGACGGGTTCCGGTTCCCGCCTGAGTTGATCGTACTTGCGGCGCGGCGGTACCTGCGGTACGCGCTGTCCTACCGGCACGTCGAAGAGCTCCTCGCTGAACGCGGCATCGAGGTCGACCACGTCACGATCTACCGGTGTTGTGCGGCGCTTCACGCCCTTGGTCGTGGACGCGGCCCGGCCCTGCCGGCACCAACCAGGCGACAGATGGTTCGTCGATGAGGCTGGCCGCTCACAGGATGACACGCGGCCAGCAGGCGCGCAGCGCCACCAACCCTCGGCCGTTCGCGGTACCAGCATCTCTCCGCCCGCGCTCGGTTCGCATCCAGGGGGTGCCTGAACGTGACGTGGATGGCGTGGCGCCGGGGTCCCCGTCCTGGTCTTCACGCCCGGTGAGCTGGACGCCTTCGCCGATGGCGCCGACGACGCGTTCAACCAGTAACCGTCGAGGCCGCCCGGCCCTCACGCGGTCGCCGGTTGCAAGCTGGCTCCGTCCCCGGACAGGCCAGGCCGACTCTCTAGTTCGCGATCGACTACATATTGTAACCGGCGCGCTTTCTGTGTCCGGTATCAATTGATATGACTGTTATGTCAAGGAGTCGCCGGCCGCGTGTGTGCGCATTGCGTGCGCGGATGCCGCGGCACGGCGCGGCATTTGCCGGCACGTTCCGGCACGAAAAACGCCCTGACCTCGGATTTTGCGGCACGGCGCGGCACGTTCCGGTATGTTCGGATACGCGGTGTCTCGTCTTGTAATCGAGCGGTTAGGGGTTCAAATCCCCTCGCCGGCTCCCATCCGACCTGGGCTGCTGCCGTTGGCGTGACCCCGCGGTGATCGTTATGTACCCGGTGGTGTACCCGAGTCGTTCATGGGCCGTCCTCGCCGTGTTTCGCGATCAGGATGCTCGGCGGCACGCTGCGGACCGGCGGCGAGACGTATTCTCCGTGCGATCGAGCCGATTCGACCCAAGGTGCTATTGGCTGCCGGTGGCGACCCGGCGCACCCGCTGGTTGCCCTGGTCGGCGATGTAGAGGGTGCCGGTGCTGTCGACCGCCACCCCGCTCGGGTTCGCGAGTTGGGCGTGGGTGGCCGGCCCGCCGTCCCCGGAAAACCCTTCGGTGCCGGTCCCGGCCACGGTGGTGATCGTTCCGTCGGTGGCGACCCGGCGCACCCGGCGGCTGGCCAAGTCGGTGATGTAGAGGGTGCCGGTGCGGTCGACCGCCACCCCGCTCGGGTTCGCGAGTTGGGCGTGGCTGGCCGGCCCGCCGTCCCCGGCGACGGTCGTCATGACTCGGCCCTCCCAGCCTCGTTACCGGACTCCCGATACCCACCGGACTCGAGCTGCATGGTGACGACGGCGTCGTGGCCGCCGTCGGGCGTCCCGGGCGGCCCGCCCTCGACGCCCGCGAACGGCACCCGCGGACTCCGGCCGAGTAACGGGGTGGGACCCGTGTCGCGGATGAGCACGCGGACCGTCTCGTACGCGGGCGCGTCGTCGAGCTCGACGACGACGACGCGCCCGCCGTCCTCCAGCCGCACGCGCTCGACGTTGCCCGCCGACCACCCGTGGCCGCGGTCGGACAGCGAACTGATCTCGATCGCGCTCTCCTGCGAACCCGGGGCGAGCGGCGCGGTCACCTGGAAAACGAGGCGGGTGCTGCCCCGGGACCAGCGCATCGAGCCAGGGACCGGACGGGGGGCCCCGGCATCGGGGCGGGTCTCGACCCCGAGGAGCCCGGAAGCCAGGCCGCACGCCAGCTCCTGGACCGTCGCCGTGGGCAGGATCGTCGTCCGGACGTACGAGTCGACCGCCACCGGGCCGATGTCCACGCACCCGTCACCGTGGTCGGTCACCTCCGCTGTGAGCCGCGCCAGCACGACGGCGGCGTCGTCCTCGGTCACGGGGAACGGCGGCAGGCACACATCACCGGGCTCGCGACCTGGCTCGGCGTCCATCGCGTCCCGGGCCGCGAGGCGGCGGAACCAGTGCAGCAGCACGCCGGGGCGCTGGTCCGGGGGGGCTTTGGCGATCTCCCGGACGGCGGCAAGCGCTTCGGGGTCCGTGTCGCCGCCACCGTCGGCGGGGGCCAGCCCCAGCAGCACCCGGACGCGGCGGTAGGGGCGCCACGAGCCGGGGCGCTCGGCCCGGACCGTGATCCGCGTCGACTCGGCGACCCGCGAGAAGTCGTCGTGGGCGCGGGTGACGTCGCACGGGTCCGCCAGGGCCGGGACGGGACGGTCGGGACAGGCCGCGAACTCCGCGAGCACCCACGCGAAACCGCCATAGCCAGAAGTCCCACGCAAGGCGAGAAGTCGTCTGAGAAGTCCCGGGCGATCTGGGTGCGGTGCGGAACTCGAGCCGGTGCGGTTGAGTCGCTCGCCCGCGCGGTCGTCACCCTCCGCCTCGGCGAGCCGGTGCTCACCGTCGACGGCCGATCAGGAGCGCCTGCGTGGACGCCTCCACCGCAGCCAGGACGCCGGACCCGCTCCGGGCGCCCCCGAGCCGGACGGCGGCCGGGGTCTGCCTCGGCGCCGGCCGAGGTAGAACGCGAGGGCACAAGCCGACACCAGGATCGCCGCCATGAAGACCTGTGAGAGGACGTGACCCGCCAAGGCGCCTATCGCGGCGGCGACGACGATGACGATGACGAACCCGCAGCCGAAGAAGGTCATCCACATCTCCGGCTGGCGGCGCTCGCGTGTCCGCCTCTCGACCAGCGCGAGGCCGGCGGCGAGGACGATCCCGTAGATCAGCGCGACTGTCCAGGCGATGCCGGCCGGTACCTGCGTCGCGAGCACGACGACCGGCGCCATCAGGAGGACTCCCAAGAAGAAGCCGATCGCGGTCAGAACGGGCACGCTTCCCCCTTCGTCGGTTCGTGGACGATCTCGTCCGATCGGGGCAAGTTTGTGGTGTTGGGAAACAGTATGTGGCCCGGAAGGCCTTTTGGAAGCTGATCGTCGGGAAGACTTCTCGTCTTCGCTGGGACTGCCGCTGCCGGAGAGCCCCACCGAAGACGAGGAGTGCCTGGCCGCGGGATCGGCGACTTCTCATGACCGCGACCAGGCGACGGCGGCCGCCAGGACCCGACCAGCGCCGCGACGGGCCAGGTCACGGCCCGGAACGACGGCGGCCGCCAGCCCTCCCACACGAGGAGAACCGGCGGCCGCCACAGCCCTTGCTAGTGCCGTGGCCCGATATGTTCACCGGCTTTTGTGATCATGCTGCGGTGGGCAGGGGACGGCCGCCCCAACGGATGTGTTTCTCGCTGCGAACCCGGGCGCGTTCGCGGCATTGGGCGGCCAGCACGTCGGGGTGGCGGGCGTGAGCGTTGCGCCAGCGCAGGTAGTCGTGCAGCGCGTGGGTCTGGACGGTGTGGTTCGGATGCTCGCTGTTGGCGATCGCGAACCGGCGCAACACGCCGAAGTGCGCCTCGATCGGGTTCGCCCAGGACGGGGCCTTTCTCGTTCCCGGCCATGCCCACCGTCAACGACGCCGTCATGGACATCCAGCGCGTCGCGGGACACCTCGTGCCGATCAGAAGCGCTACGACGGAGAGGTCAACCGCCGGTGCCACGAGGAATGCGACATAGGTCGGCACCCCCAGCCGTATACCGAGCGTCGCGACGTTCCCGAACGCGAACAGGAAGGTCAACGCCACGACGGCGCCCACGAGCACGGTGACGAGCCGGACCGGACCGTCCGAAACCGCCAGGCCTACGGAACGTCTGTTCGATTCGCTAGATGATGTAGGGGTCGACTCGGTCACTGGGCGTCGTCCCTGGTCAGGGTCCGGGTCGCGACCGGTCGGACAGTGATTTCAGGGCCAGCAACCAAGATCAATCGGTTCGGATGCTGGTACACAGGGTCCACATCCGATCATGATTGTGACCTGCTGTGATCTCGCTTTCTTGATCAACCAAAGAAGATCCTTTGGGGGTTATGGGCTCAATGCGGGCTCAAACCGCACGATCTTGTTCGCCGGGTGATCGTATGGGCTCAACACCTTGATCCATTTAGTGACGTTGCGTGCCTGCCTACGGGTAGCCCGATACCAGACTCGGACACACCCTGTCCTTGTCCCGATCACTCCTCGGCAGCAGGCGCAGCACCGCGAACGCGTTCGTCACGCGCAGGTAGGCCAGTCGCAACAGCACGGCCGATCATCATGCCGCGGTCGTCGGCTGCCCCCGCGAGAGCCTGGCGCCACCACCAGCCACGGCCGCCGCGCCCCGAGACGGATGCCCCCACCTGGGCGGATGAAGTTCTCGGCGAGCACACCGTCGCTGTGAACCCAGCCGACTGGTACGGGCGCTGTTGCGTCTCCGCTCATGACATCGCGTCCATCGCGGCAAACAGCTCAATCGTCTTGTGCTTGACTGATTGATCAGTCAAACTGGGGTCGGGAGGGAGATTCGGTGCGTCTGACACTTGGGCTTGACTACGATTTGCCGCCGATAGCGCTGGTCGAGGAACGCACGAGGTGGTTCCCTGCGGGGGCGGTGATGTTCGGGCTCGAGCAGCGTGAGCTCGGCGAGGCTACGGTTCGGGCCGCATACACCGACGGGCAGCGCGAGGCGTCGGCCATCGACGACGTGCACGACGGCGCGTTCGCCGACGACGGCGGCCTGTCGATCCACGTGTGCGAATCGGCGACGCACAGGGAGTTGCTGCGCTTCGATTGCTTCGCGCAGACGCCGCACTACCACTACATCCCGGTGGATGGCGGCAACCGGGCGATCGCGTTCGACGCCGACGCAAACGGTCCCATGGTCCCTTGGGCGATGAGGTGTCTGCGCTCTCGCCTTCCCCAGATGCTCGCGCAGGCGGGAGCCGTCGAGTTGGCTGCGCTGATCGACGCTCGCGCCGTCGAGCTCGCCGTCGATGCGCTTTCCACGGAAATGCACCGTCGTCAGGGAGAGGGACCCGATGGTCAAGCTGGATGAGATCCAGACGACTGACTTCACCGTCACCCGAAAGGGCACGAGTGAAGGCCCGACGTTCTTACCGGAGCCCGATCGCCGGCCCCGGAAATACACCGTGATCTCCGTCGACGACCACATCGTCGAACCACCGGACATGTTCGTGGGGCGTCTCCCGTCGGCCCTCGCCGATCGGGCGCCTCGGGTCGTCACCACCGACAACGGCGGCGAGATCTGGGCCTACGACGGCGCCGAGCTGCCCAACGTCGGCTTCAACGCCGTGGCTGGCCGCCCCGTCTCCGAGTACAGCTGGGAGCCCACCCGTTTCGACGAGATGCGGCGCGGCGCGTGGGACATCGACGCCCGCGTGCATGACATGGACCTCAATGGGATCTTCGCGTCGGTGAACTTCCCGTCGTTCCTCGCCGGCTTCTCCGGCTATCGTCTACAGCTCGGCCACGACGCCGACCTCGCGCTCGCCACCGTTCGAGCGTGGAACAGCTACCACCTCGAGGTCTGGGCCGCCGCGCACCCGGGGCGCATCATCCCGCTGCAGATCCCGTGGCTGCTCGACCCGGAGGTCGCAGCCGCGGAGATCCGCCGCAACGCCGAGCGTGGCTTCCGCGCCGTCTCGTTCACGGAGTCGCCCGACAAGATGGGCCTGCCGTCGTTGTACTCCGACTACTGGGACCCCTTCTTCCGTGCGTGCGAGGAGACGGAGACCGTAGTCTGCCTGCACTTCGGCTCGTCGGGAACCACGCCGACCGTGTCCCCGGAAGCGCCGCCCGAGGCCGTCACGGTCCTCTTCGGGTCGAACATCGCGGCCGCGGTCGACTGGCTGTTCGCCAAGGTGCCGCTTCGCTTTCCCGGCATCAGGATCTGCCTGTCGGAGGGCGGCGTCGGCTGGGTGCCGTCGCTGCTCGACCGACTCGACCACATGCGCAAATACGAGGACATGTTCGCCACGTTCGCCGGCAGCGAGCTGACGCCGTCGGAGCTGGTCCGTCGCAACTTCTGGTTCTGCGCGATCGACGAGCCGTCGGGTATCGAGATGCGGCATCGCATCGGTGTCGAGAACATCGTCGTGGAGTCCGACTATCCGCATGCGGACTCGACGTGGCCCGACACCCAGGCGGTGCTCGAGCGCTCGCTCGCGGCGGTTCCGGCGGACGAGGCAGCATCGATCACCTGGCGGAACGCCTCGGCACTGTTCCGGCACCCGGTTCCAGCCGCGGTGCAGGTCGACCCGGAGGCGTTCTGACATGGACGCGACCGACGTCGTCGAAATCACCCAGGTGCTGGGCCGCTACGGCCAGATCGTCGACGGACGGGCGTGGGGCGACCTGGCCGACGTCTTCACCCCCGACGCCGTGTTCGACACGGGCGCGTTCGGCCAGGGCTGCCAGACCGGCGTCGAGGCGATCCGCACCATGTTCGAGGGCGGGACGCAGCCGTACTCGGTGAACATCGTCAACATCGTCGTCAGCGACGGCGACGCGCCGGGTACGGCTCGGGCCTACAGCAAGAACATCGGGCTCCTGCCGAAGGGCCGCGTCGGCAGCGCCAGCTACCACGACGAGCTGGTGCGCACTGCCGGCGGATGGCGGGTGGCGCGTCGGATGGCGCACGCACCCCGTCGGGAGCAGCCGTGAGCGCAGGAGCGAGCAAGCGCAGTGGTCGTCCGAGGAACGAGGCGGCGGGAGCAAGTGGAGCGGTCGGCGGAGGAACGACGCCGCCCGCGGAGCGCGCGGGTCGCCGCCGAACGGACCAGCAAGCACAGAGCGAGGCGGCGGGAGCGGACCAGCAGGCACAAAGCGACGACGTCAGCTACGAGCGCCGGGGGGCGGTGGCGCTGATAACGCTCAACCGGCCCGATCGGCGCAACGCCCAGGGCGCAGACATGACCTATGCCCTGGACGGGTGCTTCTACCGCTTCTCGCGCGACAACGAGGCCCGGGTGGCCGTCCTCCGAGGCGCCGGTCCGCACTTCTCCGCTGGCCACGACGTCCACGACGTGCCCCAGGACCACGACCACGAGCCCGTGTCCCTCTGGGGCCATCCGCACGGCAAACCGGGCGCGGAGTGGATCATGGCCTACGAGCAGGACGCGTTCCTCGGGATGTGCCGGCGGTGGCGCGAGGTGCCCAAGCCGGTCATCGCGATGGTGCACGGGGCATGCGTCGGCGGGGCACTTGCGCTGGCATGGGCCTGCGATTTCATCATCGCGTCGTCAGACGCGTTCTTCGCCGACCCCGTCGTGCGCCTGGGCTGCCCCGGCATCGAGTTCTTCTGCCACCCCTGGGCGCTCGGCAGCCGGTTCGCTCGTGAGTTCCTGTTCCTCGGCGAGCGCATCTCGGCCCAGCGCGCGTACGAGGTCGGCATGGTCAACCGCGTGTTCGACGCCGCCGAGCTCGAGGAGCAGACCCTCGCCATTGCCGCGCGCATCGCCGCGATGCCCAGCTTCGGCCTCATGCTCGCGAAGATGGCCGTCAACCAGGCGGAAGACGCCATGGGGATGAAGCAGGGCATCGATGCCGCGTTCAGCCTGCATCAGCTCGCACACGCCCACAACATCAACATGACGGGTGGCAGCCCGATGCTCGTCGGTCTCGACGACCTTCGCTCAACCGGAGGCGACCGTGCTTCGTGATGATCCGGTCGCCATCGTCGGCGTCGCCGTGCCGAGGGTGGCCAAGCACATCCCCGACGAGACGGCCACCAGCCTCACCTTGAAGTCCATACTCGCAGCGCTTGACGATGCCGGCCTCGAGCCGAGCGACGTCAACGGCATGTGCGCTACGTGGCCCGGTCCTGGCGGTTCGCACCAGGCATGGTCGACGAACTGGGCCCGTCAGCTCGGCGTGACGTTGAACTGGGTGATCGACGAGGGCCTCGACGTCGGCGGCATCCGTGGCGTGCTGAACGCCGCGGCGGCCATCAAGGCCGGGCTGTGCGAGACGGTGGTGGTTGCCACGGCGACCGCCGGCGGCCCGCCGCAGTCGGGTCGCGACCGCATGGCCGCGATCCACCACGGCGGACCGCAGTTCGTGTCGGGAGCGACGAGTAGCGACGGACACGGCGACGTCACCCACGCCGCTCTCGAGTTCAACCATCCATACGGCGGTTCCGGCGCGATCCATCGGTTCGCCCTGAACGCCATGCGCCACATGCACGACTACGGCACGACACATGAACAGATCGCCGAAGTCGCGGCGACGATCCGCAACAACGGCTACCGCAACCCCGAGGCCATGCACTTCGGTCGCGGCCCCTTCACCGTCGAGGACATCCTCGCGTCGCGGTGGATCGCCGAGCCGCTCCACCTGCTTGAGTGCAGCCTCGTCGGCCAGTGCGGCGTCGCCGTCGTCCTGACGAGCGGCGAGCGGGCGCGCGACCTCAAGCGACCACCGGTGTACGTCCTCGCCGGCGCCATGGAGATGGACGACGGCCCGCACCACAACCCGGCTCTCAACCGGGTCAACGGCAACCTCGGGGGCGACCGGATGAAGGTGGCCTACTCGCAGGTGGGCATCACGCCGGGCGACATCGACGTGCTGTCGGTGTACGACCCGACGGCGTTCGAGGTGATCCGCAACCTCGAGATGCTGGGCTTCTGCCGACCGGGCGAGGGTGGGCCGTTCGTCGAGAGCGGGGCGATCGCGTTGGGCGGGAAGATTCCGACCAACACCGACGGCGGCCTGCTGAGCCACGCGTGGTCGACGATGGGCCAGCTCTTGCTGAAGGTGATCGAAGGTGCCCGTCAGCTGCGCGGCGACTGCGGCGACCGGCAGGTCGAGGCGGCCGAGCTGGCGGTGTGCACGAACTCCGTGCCCGGCGCGCACCACGTGGAGGCGCTGATCCTGGGGAGCCGGGCATGACGGTGACGGCATGGTCCGGGCGGCCGGTGCCGCAGCCCACGGAGCTGTCGCAGCCCTACTGGGACGCGGCGCTGCGCGGCGAGCTGCTGTACCTGCGATGCGGGCAGTGCGGGACCGCGTTCTTCCCGCCGCTGGGCGCGTGCGTCGTCTGCCGGTCGGCGGACGTCGCGTGGCAGCGCAGCAAAGGTCGCGGCACGGTGTACTCCTACACCGTCCTTCACGACGCCCCGTCGGCCGGGTTCCCCGTGCCGAGCGTCCTGGCGATCATCGAAGTCGACGAGGGCTACCCGATGTTCAGCAGTGTCGTCGGCTGCCCACCGGGCGACGTCCGCATCGGGCTGCGCGTCCAGGTGTCCTTCGAGGAACTGACGGCCGAGATCAACTTGCCGGTATTCCGACCGGTGGATGCAGAGGAGCGAGCATGACCACGGTCCGGGACGTCCCGATCGTCGACGTCGACAGCCACGTCGCCGAGCCCGAGGATCTGTGGACCGCGCGCATGCCGGCCAGCCTCGGCGACGCCATCCCGAAGGTGGTCTGGGACGAGAGCGCCGGTGAGTCACGCTGGAAGGTAGGCGACGTCCTGCTCTCCGCGGTCGGCGAGTACTGCTCCGCCGGCTGGCCAGAGCATTTCCCGTCGCACCCGCCGACGCTCGCCGACGCCGACCCTGCGTGCTTCGACGCCAAGGCGCGGCTCGAGCGGCTCGACCAGTACGGCGTGTGGGCCCAGGTCCTGTACCCGAACGTCATCGCGTTCGACGCGCACGCGTTCCTCACCGAGCTCGGCCCCGAGCTCGCCACGACCTGCGTGGAGGCGTACAACGATTTCCTCGCCGAGTTCGCCGCCACCGACCCGCGGCGCCTCGTGCCGTTGATGATGCTGCCGTTCTGGGACGTCGAGGCGTCGGTGCGCGAGATGGAGCGCTGCCGCGCCCTCGGTCACCGCGGCGTCCTGTTCGCGGCGCTGTTCAACCGGCTCGGGCTGCCGAACATCGCGGACGCGTCCTGGGCGCCCGTCCTGTCGGCGGCCCAGGACCTCGAGCTGTCGATGAACTTCCACATCGGGTTCGGCCAGCGGGACAAGGAGTCCAGCGAGCGCGCCTGGGCGAAGCTCACGAAGCGGGCGCTCGCGGAGCGCACCGACCGCCTAGCGTTCGTCCGCAAGAGCGCTCCGCACTTCGCCAGCTCGGCGCAGGCCGTCAGCGACGTGATCATGAGCGGGGTGTGCCACCGCTACCCGCGGCTGAAGTTCGTGTCCGTGGAGAGCGGGTTCGGGTACTTCCCCTATCTGCTCGAGAACCTCGACTGGCTGTGGCTCACGTCGGGTGCGGCCGCCGAGTACCCCGAGCGCGACCGCCCGAGCACGTACTTCCACCGTCAGATGTACGCCACGTTCTGGCACGAGCGCTCCAGCGTGCCGCTGTTCGAGGAGTTCCAGGACAGCCTGATGTTCGAGACCGACTTTCCGCACGAGACGGGCCTCGCCCCCGGGCCGAGCAGCCCGGCGTCCTCGGCCCGCGAGACCGTGTGCCAGAACCTCGCCGGCCTGTCGCCCGAGGTGCTGCACAAGGTCGTCTTCGCCAACGCGGCCTCGCTGTACGGCCTCGAGCCGCCGGACGCGTCGTGAGCGCACAGGCCAACGTGCAGGCAAGCCCGCAGGCAAGCCCGCAGGCAAGCCCGCAGGCAAGCCCGCAGGCCAGGACGCGTCGAGCCGAACGTTCGGGGGCGGCCCGCGCCGCGATGCTCGATACGGCGATCGGACTGCTCGCCACCAGGGGCTACTCCGGCATGAAGCTCGCTGACGTCAGCCGCGGCTCGGGCTACAGCTACGGCCTCGCTCCGTTCCACTTCGAGTCGAAGGCCGGCCTGCTGAGGGCGATCCAGGAGGAGATCGACGCGAGCTACACGGATCACATGGCCGCCGCCTGCGATCCCGACATCCCAGGCCGCGAGTTCGTGGACCGGTGGGTCACCGCGACGTTCGCGTTCGCGAAGGGCCACCCCGCGCACTGGCGAGCCAGCGTCGTGATCCTCGTCGAGTCGGTCCTCGGCGTTCCCGACGTCGCCGTCGAACACTCGCGGTTCGCGTCGCGGAATATCGAGACGCTGCGGACCGCGTTCGAGCGTGGCCGGCGCGACGGAAGCATCCCGGCCTCCGTCGATCCCCCGGCGGCGGCGGCGACCGTCGCGGCGCTGATGAAGGGCATCAACTTCGAGTGGTTCGGCGACCCGACGGTCGATCTCGACGCGAGCTGCCGGCTGGTGCTCGACGTCGTCCGGCAAGTGCTGCGGCCGTGATGTCGAGCTTTCGCGGCCGCGCCCGCCAGTGGCTCGCCGTCGAGGCCCCCCGACGTGGATGGATCCCGTCGGAGGCCGTCGCCGCCGACGGGCTGGCCCGCAGTCGCGACTGCCAGCAGGCGCTGTGCGCAGCCGGGTTCGGGGCCATCACCTACCCGGCCGAATACGGCGGAGCGGGCCTCGGCGTCCGCGAGCAGATCGAGTTCAACGAGGAAGCGACCGCGTACAGCCTCCCGCTCAGCGAGCTCGTCGTCGGGCTCGGTGTCTGCGCCCCGACCCTGCTCGCGCTCGGCACCGACCGGCAGAAGGCGAGGTACCTCCCGCCCCTGCTGCGAGCCGACGAGATCTGGTGCCAGCTGTTCTCCGAGCCCGGTGCCGGTTCCGATCTGGCCTCGCTGAGCACGCGGGCGGCCGGATCCGCAGCGTCGGGATGGACGGTCAACGGTCAGAAGGTGTGGACGTCGGGCGCGCAACACGCCGACTTCGGCTTGCTCCTGGCGCGCACCGACCCGCAGGCCGCGTCGAAGCACGCCGGTCTGACGATGTTCCTCCTCGACATGGCGGCACCGGGGATCACCGTTCGACCGCTGCGCCAGATCGACGGCACGGCGCACTTCAACGAGGTGTTCTTCGACGACGTGCACGTCCCGCCGCAGAACCTCGTCGGGACGGTCAACCGCGGCTGGGCGGCGGCGCTCGTCAGCCTCATGAGCGAGCGCGTCTCGCTCGGCACTACCCGCGCGACTGCGGGCCTAGTCCCGGACGCGGAGACGCTCATCGCCGCGGCGCGTCGCCGCGGCGTCGCCACCGATCCGGTGCTGCGCGCCGAGCTCATCGACATCGTGATCCGCGAGCGGGTGCTCGCCTACGTGGGAAAGCGCATCAACGCCGCGGTGCTTGCCGGCCGCGAGCCGGGGCCGGAAGGGTCCATCGCCAAGTTGCTCGACAGCGACCTGCTGCGGCGGGCCGCCACGGTCGGGGCGCGCATCCACGGGCCGGCGACGACGGCCTGGGACCCGGCCAACGCCGGCGACAGCACATGGAGCCGCGCGGTGCTCTTCGCGCCGGGTATGCGCATCGCCGGCGGTACCGACGAGATCCAGAAGAACACGCTCGCCGAACGCACGCTCGGCCTGCCCCGCTGAGGAGGAACGGGTGGACGAAGAGTTAAAAGGTCGCGTCGCTCTCGTGACGGCGGCCGCCGGTCGCGGATGCGGGCAGGCGATCGCCCGGCGGCTTGCGGCCAGCGGCGCGACCGTCGTAGTGACGGACATCCACGAGCGTCGCGCGGCCGAGGTGGCGGCGCAGATGGCCGCCGACTACCCGGCCGCGACGGTCGTCGGCATGCCGCTGGACGCCGGCGACTGGGGTCGGATCGACGCCGTCGTCGATGCCGTTAACAACGAGCTTGGTCCGATCCAGATCCTCGTCAACAACGCCACGATCAACGTGCGAGGCGCGATCTTCGACTACGACCCGGAGGACTGGCTCTGGTGTCTTCGCGTGAACCTGTCCGGGGCGTGGTATCTCTGCCGCCAAGTTATGCCGATCATGCGTGGCGCGGGTGGGGGCAGCATCGTCAACACGAGCAGCTACGCCCCCGACGTCGGCGGTGACGGTTTGGAGTCGCCCTACGCGATTACGAAGGGCGGGCTCAACGCGCTCACGAGGTGCATGGCCGTCGAGGGCGCGCCGCACGACATCCGAGTCAACACGGTGAGCATGGGCGTCGTCGTCGGCACCAAGTTCATGGACGACAACCCGGAGATCCTCGACTTCGCCAGCCCGCCGATGCGGACACCGGTCGGCGTCGATGACATCGCCGAGGCGACGGCGTTCCTCGCGTCGGACCGCGCTCGCCACATCACCGGTGAGATCCTCAACGTCGCCGCCGGCGCCTACATGCGGAACTGAGGCATTCGATGCGCGCGTTGACCCCAACCTTCCATTCTGACCGCTGGGTCCCTCCCCCTGACCTCGTCGGCGGCTATCGCGTGGCTCAGCTCGCTGCCGTCCTCGGCGTCGGCGACCGCAGCGAGTTCCCGGCCCGCGCCGCGGCCGATCCCGAATGGTTCTACCCGGCCGCGCTCGACTTCGTCGGCGCCCAGTGGCTGCGGCCGTGGACGTCGCTGTGCGACGAGTCAGACGGCGCACCGTTCGGCCACTGGTTCGTCGGCGGTGGCACGAACGTGTCCTGGCTGGCGTGCGAGCGGTGGGTGGACCGCCTCATCGGGCCGGCCGTCATCTGGGAAGGCGACGGCGGGGAGTCGCGGGAGTTGAGCTTCGCCGAGTTGGCGAGTGAGGTGCGTCGGGCGTCCACCGGGTTCCGTGAGTTGGGTGTCGGCCGCGGCGATGTCGTTGTCATGCACCTGCCGATGGTCCCGGAAGCGATCGTGACCATGCTCGCCGTTGCCCGTCTCGGCGCGATCGTCGCGCCGGCGTTCTCGGGCTACGGACCGGCGCCACTGGCCGAGCGCTTGCAGCTCGCGGAGGCTCGAGTGCTCGTAACGGCCGACGGCATGATGCGACGCGGGCGCCCGAGCATGATGCTCGAAACGGCGCTGACCGCCGCCGACACGGCGAACGTCGAGACGGTGGTCGTCGTGTCTCGCCTCGGCGAGACGCTGCCGCCGCATCCGGCGATCGTGCGGTGGAAGACCGTGGCCGACGCCGCCGAAGCAGGCGAGGTCGAGACGTTCGACGCCGAGACGCCGTGGTTGCTCGCGTTCACGTCAGGGTCAACCGGTCGACCGAAGGGCGCACTGCACACCCACGGCGGATTGCCCTACAACCTCATGCTGGAGCTCGCTCTGACGGCGGACGTTGGGTCGGGTGACCGGTTCTCGTGGCCGAGCGACATGGGGTGGCTCGCCGGACCGATGGGCGCACTCGGGCCCTTGACCTTGGGCGCCACGGCCGTGTTGTTCGAAGGCGTCGCCGACCATCCCGAGCCGGACCGCATCTGGCGGTTCGTCGAGCGGCATGGCATCACCCAGTACGCGCTGTCGCCGACGACCGCGCGCACGCTCGCGGCCGCGGGCGAGCAGTGGGTCGCGCCGTACGACCTCCCGACGCTTCGCGTCATCCTCTCCTCGGGCGAGCCCTGGACCCTTCCCGCGTGGCGATGGCTGCATCGTCATGTCGGGCGAGGCCGCGTCCCGATCATCAACTGGTCGGGCGGCACCGAGGTGGGCGGTTGCATCGTCGCCAGCTACCCCGACGTCGCCACCTCCGCGGGTCGGTTCTCCGGTCCCGCGCTAGGCATGGCGATCGACGTCGTCGACGACGAGGGGCGCTCCGTGTCCGGCGAGCTGGGCGAGCTCGTGGTTACGAGGTCGTGGCCGGCGATGACCCGCGGCTTGTGGCGCGAGACCGATCGCTACCTCGACGCCTACTGGTCACGCCTGCCCGGCACGTGGGTCCAGGGCGATCGTGCCTTGCGCTACGCCGACGGCAGCATCGAGATCCCCGGACGGTCGGACGACGTGTTGAAGATCGCCGGCAAGCGCGTCGGGCCCGCCGAGCTCGAGTCGCTCGCCACCGAGGTCGAGGGCGTGACCGCCGCCGCTGCGATCGGCGTCGACCATCCGACCAAGGGACAGGTGGCCGTGCTCGTGGTGCAGGCTTCGTGCGCGCCCGCCGACGAAGCACGTCTGACGGCAGGGGTCGCCGATCGGATCGCGACGGCATTCGGCAAGCCGATGCGACCGTCGGCAGTGTTGGCCGTGCCCGACCTGCCGCGGACCCGTTCGGGCAAGGTCCATCGCCGCGCCGTGCGTGCGTGGGTGACCGGGTCCGACCCGGGCGACCTGTCGAGTCTCGACAACCCGCAGGCAGAGGCGGGCGTCCGGCTCGCCGCGCTCGGGCGCGAGGACTACGACGAGTTCGTCTACGTGCGCGGTCCGGAGGTGGCCGTTCGGCGTGAGGAGCTCCACGGCCCGGACGGCGAGGTGCTCAGCGCGGTGATCTGGGGTGAGCAAAGACCGGCGCTCCTTCTCCTGCACGGCGGTGGCCAGAACGCCCACACCTGGGACGGCGTGGCGCCGGCGCTGAAGCGCCCGCTGGTCGCGCTCGATCTGCCGGGACACGGACGGTCGTCCCATCGCGCCGATCGCGACTACTGGCCGTGGCGCAACGCTGATGTCGTCGCGGGTGCGCTGCCGCAGTTGACCGCCGAGCCGGTGGTCGTCGTCGGGATGTCGCTCGGGGGCCTGACCGGCATCCGGTTCGCAGCCCGGCGACCCGACCTCGTGCGGGCGCTCGTCGTGGTCGACGTCACGCCCAGCGTCCACGAGGTGGAGATGACGTCGCAGGAGCGTGGGGGGAGCTCCCTCATCAGCGCCGAGCCGTCGTTCGCGTCGTTCGCCGAGCTCGTCGACTCGACGGTTGCCGCCACCGGCCGACGACGCGAGTCGGTGGCGGTCGGTGCGCGTCACAACTCCTACCGTCGGGCCGATGGGCGCTGGGCGTGGCGCTACGACCGGCTCCGCCTGCCCGGCGACCCGCCGCTCGACTTCAGCGCGCTGTGGGCTGATCTCGAGGCGGTGCGGTGCCCGCTGATGCTCGTGCGCGGCGGCGATTCCTTTCACGTACCGGACGCCCACGCGGATCAGGTGCGCCGATGCCAGCCCTCGGCGCGTCTCGAGATCGTCAGCGGCGCCGGCCACAGCGTGCAGAGCGCCAAGCCGGCGGAGCTCGCGGCCCTCATCGAGGACTTCGCGTTCACCGGGAACATTCGATGACGACGTGCTGTGACGGCTTGGTCGTGATCGAGCTCGGTAGCGGCAGCATCGCCGGGGCGCTGTGCGGGATGCTGCTCGCCGACAACGGCGCGCGCGTCCTCAAGGTCGAACCGCCCGAAGGCGATCGGTTACGCCGCGAGATGCCGTCAGGCTTCCTCGTCTGGTGCAGGGGAAAAGAGAGCGTCGTCATCGACCTGCGAACCGAGGCCGGGCGCGACGAGCTCATCGAGCTGACGCAGGGCGCCGACGTCGTGATCGACGGGTTCGCACCGGGTGTCACCGCTCGGTGGGGCATCGACGACGACGTGCTCCGGGCCCGCAATCCCCGGCTGGTGCACTGCTCGATCACCGCCTTCGGACGGTGCGGAAGCTATGCGTCGATCAAGGGATACGAGGCGGCGGTCGCCGCCAAGGCCGGCCTCTTCACGCCGGGGATCTACACCGGCCGACCGGCCGGCGACGATCCGATGTTCGTGGCCGCGCCGCTGGCCAGCGTCGGCGCCGGTCATCTCGCCTGCAGCGGCGTGCTCGCCGCGCTCACGGCCCGCGAGACCACCGGCCGCGGCCAGCACCTCGACGCGACGCTGCTCCAGGGACTCACGCCGGCCGACTACTTCGGCACGATGCACTGGCAGGTCCGGCTGCAACAGGCAAGCGAGCCGGACCGGCCACGCGCCGCGCCACCCGCCCGCCCACCGGCGCTGCTGTGCAGCAAGGACGGCCGCTGGATCAACGCTTCGACGACCATGCAACATCAGCTGCGCGCGCTCGTCGCTGCGCTCGAGATCACCGTCGCCCGGCCCTCGAGCGCCGACGCCGTGGCCACCGACCGCTACCGCGCGGCGTTCTACGACGCGTTCCGCCGGCGGACGATGGACGAATGGGTCCCGATCCTGCTCGCCGACCCCAACATCGCGTTTGAGGTCGTGCGCACCGGCGACGAGGCGATGGAGCACCCCCAAGCCCTGCACAACGGGCAGATCGTCGAGGTGCTCGACCCGGTCGTCGGACCCATCGCCGAGATCGGGCCCATCGCCTCCTTCTCGGCGACGCCATCGAGAATCGGCCGGTCCGCGCCCGCTCTGGGCGAGCACGCCGCCGTGGCGCCGCCCGCCGTGACCGTCGGTCGAGCCGGTGCGGCGTTGCCGCATCCACTGGCCGGCATCACCATCGTCGAGCTCGGCTACTTCTACGCCATGCCGTTCGCCCTGACCATGGCCGCGTCGTTCGGTGCCCGCGTGATCAAGATCGAAGCGCTCACCGGCGACCCGATGCGCGTCAACTACGGCATTCCCGAGGCGGGAGCGGTCAAGGTGCTCGAGGGCAAGGAGAGCGTTGCCGTCGACCTGAAGTCAGCCCAGGGCCGCGCCATCATCGAGCGCCTGCTCGCCCGCGCGGATGTCTTCGCGTTCGGCTTCCGGCCCAAGGTCGCGACGAGCCTCGGGCTGGACTACGAAACAGTCCGTCGCCTCAACCCACGCATCGTCTACCTGCACGCCAGCGGCTACGGCGTGGACGGGCCGTACAGCGAACGCCCGCTGTACGCGGGGCCGGCCTCGGCGACGTCGGGCGCATACCACCGTCAGGCGGGCTACTGGCTCGCCCCCGAACGAGCGGCCGGCGCCGGCGTCGAGGAGCTCCGGCAGCTCGCCAGCCGCGTGCAGCCACCCGTCGACGGCGATTCCAACGCGGCCCTCGCCGTCCTCTCGGCCCTGTCATTGGCGCTGCTCCACCAGCGCCGCAGTGGCGTCGGCCAGTTCGTGGCAACAAGCATGATCGAAGGCAACGCCTACGCCTACGCCGACGACTACGTCCGCTACGAGGGAAAGCCGCCGATCCAGGGGCCGGACCCCGACCAACGGGGACTACACGCGCTCTATCGCCTGTATCCCGCCGCCAGTGGGTGGATCATGGTGGCCGCCCCCACCCAGACCGAATGGGAGTTGCTCACGACTGCGCTCGGCCGGTCGGACCTCGTCTCCGATGCGCGCTTCTCCTCTGCGGGGACGCGGGCGGACCACGACCACGACCTCGTCGAGGAGTTGACGGAGTGCTTCGCTACCCGAAGGTCGACGGAGTGGGAAGAACTTCTTGGGCGCCACGGACTCTGCGTCGTAGAGGTTTTTGAAGGCTCGATGGCCGACTTCACGAACACCGACTCCGTCCTGGTCGAGACGGGACTCGTGACCCACGTCGAACACCCGCTCTTCGGGACGATCCTCCGCCACGCGGCACCGGTCGCGTTCTCGGACATGCCCGGCCGAGTCGCACCGAGCCCACTTCTCGGGGAACACACGGACGCGGTCCTTGCGGAGCTGGGCTACTCGAATGACGACATCGCTGAACTGAAGGAGAACGCTGTGGTACTCCGCGAATCAGCTGCCCTGAGCGCAGTCCTGTGATGGGCCGCCTCGACGGGAAGGTGGCAATCGTCACCGGTTCCGCGAACGGGATCGGAGCGGCGACCGCGTACCGGCTCGCCCAAGAGGGCGCAGCCGTCGTTGTCGCCGACCTCGACGCCGACGGCGCGGCTGCGCGCGCGGCCGCAATCGTGGCCGCGGGGGACACTGCCATCGGGGTCGGGGTCGACATCGCCGACGAGTCGTCGGTACA
>NZ_CAUVXL010000018.1:0-7837 GCF_963555915.1 Protofrankia sp. Cas4 | reverse complement strand
CCGCCTCGTCGCGACCACGGTGTCGGCGTTCGGTGGCATCGACGTGCTGCACAACAACGCCAGCGCGATGAACCTCACGTCGTCCGACGTCGATGTGCTCGGCCTCGACCTCGACACGTGGGATGGCACGATACGCACGAACCTCCGCGGGACGATGCTCTGCTGCAAGGCGGCCATCCCCCACATCCTCGAGCGCGGGGGCGGTTCCGTGGTGAACACCTCGTCCGGCCAGGCCCTCCTGGGTGACACCGGGCAGACCGCCTACGCCGCGGCGAAGGCGGCGGTGATCGCACTCAGCCGCTCGATCGCCACGCAGTACGGCCGCCGCGGCCTGCGCTGCAACGCCATCTGCCCCGGACTCATCCTGACCGATCGGCTGCGGCAGAAGCTTGACGGCCCGGCCACCGAACGGCTCCTGCGCCATCAACTCGTGTCGCGGGCCGGGCAGCCCGAGGACATTGCCAACCTCGTCTGCTTCCTCATCTCCGATGAGGGATCGTTCATCACCGGGCAGGCGATCAGCATCGACGGCGGCTCCCAGGCGCACATGCCGTCGTACGCGGACGGCGGCAACATCGACCGGTGCACACCGGTGACGGCATGACATCCCGCGAGCTGACCGACGCCCGATCGCGGGAGCTGACCGATGTCCGCTACGAGGTCGACAACGGCCTGGCCTGGATAACGATCGACCGCGAGGCCCGCTACAACGCATTCTCCGCCCACACTGTCGACGAGCTGATCCATGCGTTCAAGCTGGCGTGGGGTGACTCAGCCGTGGGCGTCGTCTGCCTCACCGGGGCCGGCGAAAAGGCCTTCTGCGCGGGCGGCGACGTGAAGATGGCGGCCGAGCTCGGCGGTTACGGCCCAACCGACTACGGCATCTTCGAGATCCAGACGCTGCACCGGGTCATGCGGGCCATCCCCAAGCCGATGATCGCTGCCGTCAACGGCGTCTCCGCTGGCGGCGGGCACGTCCTCCACGTCCTCTGTGACCTTTCCATCGCCGCCGACACGGCGACGTTCGGCCAGTCGGGGCCGCGGGTCGGCTCATGGGATGCCGGCTTCGGCACCGGCATCCTGGCCCGCGCCATCGGCGAAAAACGCGCCCGCGAGATGTGGTATCTGTGCCGTCGCTACGACGCCGCCCAAGCGCTCGAGTGGGGACTTGTCAACGCCGTGGTGCCGCTCGCCGAGTTGCAGGCCGAGGTGCGCAGGTGGGCCGGCGAGCTGCTCGAGCGCAGCCCCACCGCGCTCGCGTTCTTGAAGCACTCCTTCAACGCCGACACCGAGCAGCTCGCCGGCGTCGGCGCGGTGGGCTTCGATGCCCTCGACATCTTCGTGCACACACGCGAGGCCCAGGAAGGCAAGGCGGCGTTCGCCGAGAAGCGCCCCCGGACTTCGCCAGGTTCCGATGACAACCTGGACCGAGCCATTGTCGTCGATGAGCTCGTCGAACTGACGCGCGCCTGGCGTCGGCGTCATCCGCGCAGGAGCAATCGGCGAGGATGGGCTCGTGTGGGTGCCTGTATCTCGTCCGTAGCTGTGGAACAACCTGTACGGCGAGCGCCTGAAGGGTGCAAGTAGACGGTTCGCTGGTCAGACGGCTCGTTGGTATTCGTGGAGGAGGCCGCCGAGTCGGTCGATGCGCCTGATGGGGCCGGTCGGATCGGCGGCTGGTGTCACGGGGTCGGGTGTGTCGAGGTGGATGCCGCGGTGGGATCGGGCGGTGTTGTAGTGCTCGACGTAGATCGTGAGGATCTGTTCGGCGTGGCGGCGGTTCCAGAGCAGGGTCCAGTCGAGGCATTCCGTGCGGACGGTGCGAACCCAGCGTTCGGCGTAGGCATTCGCACGGGGAGCCTGAACCGGGGTTTTGATGATCTGGATGTTCTCGTCGGTGAAGACCGCGTCGAAGCCGCGGACGAACTTGGTGTCCCGGTCGCGGATCAGAAATTTGTACTGTCGGTGGTCGTCGAGCTGGTGGGTGAGGTTGCGGGCTTGCTGGGTGACCCAGGTGGCGGTGGGGTGGGCGGTGACGCCGGCGAGCCGGACGTGGCGGCGGTCGAGGCTGATGAAGAACAGGACGTACAGCCGGGTCAGCGTGACGGTGAGGAAGTCGCAGGCCAGCACGCTGGCGGCGTGGCTGCGGAGGAACTGTGACCAGCTCGGCCAGTATCTGCGCCGCCGCATTCGCGGCTCGCGTCTGACCTGCGGAAACGCTCAGAATAAAGATCCACTATATAGATCAACAAGGCCGTGGGTGCGCATTGGGTGCGCATTGGGTGCGCATTTGTCGTGGCTGCGGCGCCGCGCCTCGGTAAGAGTCGGCGAGTCTTTCATCGTCGTCGTTCACGGCTCCCAGGTGGGTAAGGAGAAGCGTAAGCCGCACTCCGACGGCCCCCGGGGCGAGATCCCGTCGACGACGGTGGTTGGCCGGTCGGGCCATCGACGGTCGTACTCGGCTCCACCGGACACGGTCATACCTGACCCGCCCCGATGGAGTCAAAGATCATTATCCATGACGTTAAGTAACATCAGCGCGGGGGTGAGGCACTCCGCGGCGTTTTTGGGCGCGTCCGCTCATGCCGATGAGCGGCTGCTACGAGGGCTGGTTCACGTCTTGGCATTCGTCACGGTACGCAACAGGCGTCAACAGCCGTCTGACCATGCTCGTAGGTTCGAGATCATGCGAGCTGTAGCATGCTGCAAGACGGATCAGGCGAGCGGGGGCACGTGACCGAGGTTTCATGGGACTTCTTCATCTCCTACACGGAGTCCGATAGGGCATGGGCGGAGTGGGTCGCCTGGCAGCTTGAAGTAGCCGGCTACCGCGTACTCGTCCAAGCCTGGGACTTCGTTACCCGGCGCAAGCTGGATGACGTCGATGCAGGCCGGTATCACGGAGGCGCGGCAAACCATCGCCCTCCTGTCCCACGCCTATCTTCGGTCCGTATACGGTCAGGCCGAGTGGCAGGCAGCCGCTAGAGCGGACCCGCTCGGGCTCGCCAGAAAGCTGATACCCATCAGGATCGAGGACTGTCCGCGGCCAGGGCTGCTCGGCCAGATCGTTAGCATCGACATGTTCGGCGTCACCGCAACAGCTGCGTCGCGCCTGCTGCAAGAGCACATCCGATACGCCATCAGTGGCCGAGCCAAGCCAACGGCCGAGCCGCAGTTTCCGTTCCCCCAGATGCCTGGAGATGCCACTCCGCCGGTCAAGCCCCAGGATCCGGTCGGGCCCGTCTTCCCGCCACTACACGCAGACCGACGCCCGCCTGTCCGGGAGGTCGGTGAGGTGTTTCAGCCAACCGGAACACCAGAGGTTACCTTCGTTCAGCAGCAGCACTTCCTGCCCTTCAAGATGACGTTGCGTCAGCCTGGGCTTAGCATCGTTCTCGAAGGTCCCTCAGGTCTCGGCAAGACGTCCCTGTTGATGCATGCCATGGAGCAGGACAAGGCCCGTTTCGGCGAGCCGACGGTCTACAGCGCCCGGGTTCCACGGGACGTAGAGAAGATCGACAAGCTGGTCATCGACGGCCATGACGGGGTCATCGCGATAGACGATCACCACCGGCTATCCATCGAGCAGCAAGGCCGCGTCGTCGACTACCTCAAGCGCCTCGCGGACAGTGGCGCCCGCTCAAGGAAGATCGTAGTCGTCGGTATTCCGGAGACGACGCGCTCGCTCGTGAAGATCAGCCCAGATATTGCCAACCGTATTAGGATCTTCCGACCCAAGGCGGCGTCCGAGAATGAGCTGCTGGCGTTGGTGGAACTCGGCGAGAAGGCGCTCAACATCCAATTCGAGGACAAGCTCTCGATCGTGAGGGCATCGAGCGGAAGTCTGATCATCGCCCAAGCGTTGTGTTGGCACTTGGTGACGATGGCCCGCATTGAGGAGACGGCGCGCAGCCTCAAGACGGTACGCACCGATATTCGGAGCGCCCTAGAGCTAGTTTCGGAGGAGCTGCGAATAAAATATCACGAGCTCGTGGAGGAATTCGCCGCGCTGGACGATTCGGACGAAACTATCTGCATCGAGCTTCTGATAGGACTGGCGAAAAACGCGGACGGCGTTCTATACCTGGACGAGTACCGGAAGCAGAACCCCAAACTGTCACGTGCGGTGGACCGCCTCTTCATGCAGGGGATCGGTGCCGGCCTGGCGGGAAACCCGTTGATATCCGGAAACCTATTCTATGACGTACAACGAAGGCGTCTGATCGCCGACGATCCGCAGTTCATTTTCTATATTCGGCAGCTCAAGCGGGAACGTCTCCTGCGGGGAGCAGGCAAACGCTCACCGACATCCAGAAGAAAAGTCTTCATTTGCTACAGTCACCAGGACGAGTTCTGGCTCAACCGACTGCTGGTCCATCTTAGCCCGCTGGAACGCGACGGCCGCTTGGACGTGTGGTCAGATAAACGCATCCGGATCGGCGACGCTTGGCGGAGCGAGATCGACATGGCGTTCGATTCCGCGGCGTCTGCGATTCTACTTATCAGCGCCGACTTTCTGGCCTCGAGTTTCATCCGAGACGTGGAGCTGCCGAAGCTGCTCGCGGCAGCCGACAACAGAGGCTGCCGGATAGTACCGATCTTGGTCGCAGCCAGCGCTTTTCATCAGACGCCGGCCATCGCGAGGTTCCAGCACCCGAACCCCAGAAGCCGGATCCTCGCTGCGGTTACCCGCGAGGAGGCGGAGCAGGTGCTCGCCGAAGTCGCCCGTCTCATCGAGCCTCAGTGACGATCCCGTTTGTCACTGTGCGTCGCGGCGCCAGGTGAGGGTGATCGTGCCGTCGTCCGTGTCACGCCATTGGCGCGCGAGGGTGCGGAGGCGGGTGTGGATCGCGTCAATGCGCTCAGGTGTGGCGGTGTTCGGTAGCTGGAATCCGAGCCGGTGCGCAGTGTCGCGCGGGTCGGGTGCGGTGAGGGAGTCCGGGTCGAGCCGCGCGACGATGATCTTCCCGGGTTGCTCCAGATGAGGCTGGGGGCCGAGGAGAGCGACGGCTTCCTCGGCTCGCATGAGGCCGGTGAAGTCGGCGCCGGGCTGCTCGGTGAGGGGCACGCGGTCGCGGGTAATGACGGCTTGGCTGTCAACCATGACCACGTCAGCGCCTTGATCGATGAGGCCCCAGAAGCCGTCGGTCAGGCCGAGTTCCACCTCCACGATCAGGTGGACGAGGTCGTGCGGCAGGACGTCGCCGTAGCTGGGGAACTCCCAGCGGGTCGTCGAGGCGTCGCTGCGGGTGACGTGCACCCGGTCCAGTTGTCCGCGGCGCCGGGTGAACGAGACGGTTAACGCGCTGGTCATCGTCGGCTCACCGGGCGAGCCGGCGGGCCCGCATCGGGTCGCACGCGAGACTCGGCCGGGTCGATAGCCTCACCGGCGCCGGCCCCATGTCGTGTCGGCTGCTCAAGGACCTCGTGCAGACGGGCAGCGAACCCGGCAGGGCGCAGGATGAAACCGGAGTGGCCGCCGGGGAACTTCACCAGCGGCTGGCCCAACTCCGCAGCCAGGGCGTGGGCGCACCGGTGGGCGAAACCGGTCGTCGAGGTGGCGCCGGCCGCGGGAACGATCCGGTCCGCCGCGGCATGCAGGCCTGGCCAGTCCAGACGGTAGCGCCGCACGGCGGGAGCGTCATGGGTCAGGAAGAAGGTGAGGTTGGCGATCCGTTCTGGCTTGGGCTGCGGCGGCGCGACGTCGGCCTCCCGGTCGGTGATGTCGACCCCGGCGAGGGCAAGGAACTGCCGCATCGCCGCGGCCATCCCCTCGCTGCGGTACAACCGTTCGATCTCCTCCTGGCCGCTTGCCGCCTGCTCCCGGTCACGCTCCGGTAGCAGTTCGGTGGCCGGCGGTTCGTGCGCGACGAGCAGCCGCACCCGCTGTGGGTGACGGCAGATCAGGTCCAGCCCGACCAGGGCCCCGAGGCTGACACCGAACACCAGCGCCGGGCTGTCGGTGACCGCCGCGAGCACCCGGGCAGCGTCGTCGCTGTGCGTCGCCACATCGACAGCGGTGTTCTGATCGTGCAGCGGGCTGCGCGTCAGCCCCCGCCGGTCGTAGCCGACCACCGTGTACCGGCCGGCCAGCCGCTCGGCGAGCGCGTCGGTAGCGTCGGCGTCCCCGTCACCGCCCGGCAACATCAGCAGCACTGGCCCGTCCCCTCGGACCTTGAAATAGAGCGTGGCTCCCGGCACAGCCAGCAGCCCTACCCGTGGCGCGTCCTGCACGATCCGCCTCCCCAAACCAGATAAGAAACCCAGGTATCTTACGTAAGGGTAGGCTAGCCGACCGCGATAGGGAACTCAAGTATCTTGTGAGCATGTCATCCGACAGGTGGGCGCCCGCGACGAGTTCCGGTGACGGCCGGTCGGCACCGCGGTCCCGACGGCGGGGGGACGCCCTGGACCAGGCCATCCTGGACGCCGCCTGGGACGAACTCGCCGCGGTCGGCTCCACCGCGCTCACCGTCGCCGCGGTTGCCGCGCGGGCGGGAACCAGCAAAGCGGTGCTCTACCGCCGATGGCCTACCCGCACCGACCTGCTCGCCGCCGCCGTCAGCAGACGAGTCGTCGACCTGGCCCGCCCACCCGTCGACACCGGCACTCTGCGCACTGACGTCATCGCCGTCCTGACCACGATGAACCAGCGGGCCCACGCCGCCCAGGCCGTCCCCGACATCGACGACGAACTCGCCACCCACCTGCGACGGCAAGCTCACACGGCCGGCGCCGACCAGATGAACCTCGTCCTCGAACGGGCCCGCAGACGCGGCGAAATCGACCCCGACAACATTCCGGCCCGCCTCGCACGCCTTCCCGTCGATCTGCTTCACACCGAGCTGTCGCTCCAGCCATCGCCTGCTCCTTACGACCTGATCGTCGAGATCGTCGACGAACTCTTCCTTCCGCTGGCGTTCCTGCGAGCCTCGCCGCGCCCAGCTCACGACAACACGCCCTGCTCTTAAACGCTGCAGCTGAAGTGGCCAGATACACCCCAGTGGCCATCCACTGGCCAACTAGCCCAGCCAGTGGCCAAGCTCGCGCGATCCCTACAGTTGGCCGGACGCCGCGAGGCACGGCTGAGAGGTCATCGCGCACCTTCCCCTTTTAGGAGAGGATCAGGCACTGAACGACTCGGCTTCCCCGAACCCTTGGGAGCGCGGCTATGGGTTCTCGCCGCCGTCAGCGTCTCCACAGCGCTATCCGCATTGTTGCCACCGCAACCGTCCTACTGGGTGGCGCCGCCCCCATGGACACCGGCGCCATTCTCGGCAAACGCTGGAGCAGGCGGGTTGGCCAGTTGGTTGATCTCCTCGCAGGCATCGTGGTTGGACTGCTCGTCGCGGTCGTCCTCGCCGCCAATTTCGACGCGGCCCTTCCCCGGTTCTCGCGTCGGTACGACCGCACACATCAGCCTGCTCACCGTATCCCTGACTCAGAGGATCCCAGACCGGACCACTCCCCGACCCCCGGCACCGAGAGTGACCCTGTGAGGCAGGTGGGATGACCAACCCGACCGCACTCATCTGCCGCGTGTGGTGCGTTCGTCGGTTCGTACCAGGTGGGTCCGTCGGCTACCTCGTCGCCGTTGGTGAGAAGGCGCGGTTAACGCTTCCGTCCGTAGAGGAAGTACGCCGCCGGTGCCAGCCCGAAGGAGTTGATCAGGGTGACCGTCGGGATCCACGCCCACTTGGATCCTCGGATCTGGCCGGCTGGCCGGCTGGCCGGCGCCAGATGTCGACGAGCGCGGCCGTCTTGAGCGCGCCCTCCGCGGCGGCCGCCAACACGATCGCTCGCTGGGTGCGCTTACTCAGGTCGCTCCACCTGCGCT
>NZ_CAUVXL010000017.1:0-4748 GCF_963555915.1 Protofrankia sp. Cas4 | reverse complement strand
ATGCCTATCAGCGCGCAGCCAATCGAGGATCTCAGTCGCGACGGCCGAATCCTCCGTCGCATGGCTGATGAAGACTCTCGCCACTGCCACCTCGAAGTTATGATCATCGAAGCAAAGGACCCGGACGGTGCCGATACTAACCCGATGGCGTCGAACGGTTCAGGATGCCGGCGGCCGCCAACGAAAGGCTACCCACCCATGAACTGGTACCCAACAAAAGCTTCGCCCGCTACGGAGGAACAACACGGTACAGAATGGGTGGATGAAGCTCCTACTCGTGACCGACACGCACATACCTCAGCACGCTCGGGACCTGCCGGCACCGGTGTGGATGGCCGCCGACGCCGCGGACGTGGTGATCCACGTCGGCGACCGGGCGCGACCAGCGGGTTGCGAACGCCCACCCCGACGCCGACCTCGTCGTCTGCCGACCGCACTACACCTTCACGACCGCGATGATCGCCGATGGCCGCCTGGCTGCCGTCGAGCTGCACCGGCTGCCGCCACGCTGATATCGATTCGGAGATCACCCGCCGATGCTGTAGTCTTGCCCAGTCGGTCCGCTAGGGTGGTCCGGCAGGCGCTCGTAGCTCAACGGATAGAGCACTTGACTACGGATCAAGAGGTTGGGGGTTCGAGTCCCTCCGAGCGCACGCTGGTTGAGGCAGGTCAGAGCCCCGCAGCCGATCACACGGCGCGGGGCTCTGGGCTTTTGACAGCCACGTTGACAGCCTACGGCCTGTCGATCAGACCACGGTTCAGATCTGGACGGTCCAACCGTTGTCGAGCAGCAGTTCGGTAGCGCCCCACTCGGCGCCCACTTCGTCCTCATCGAGATCGTCGAGCAGAACGCGGACGTGCGGGTCATCCCCGTCCGGCACGAGGGTCCATTCGACCTCTCGGACCGTCACCGGCTCCCAGTTCGGATCCGCCCACACCCTCTCACCCACGCGGGGAACCGCCGGCAGGTCGACCGTGCGAGCCAGAGTCAGCGCACGGCGGGCCGTGTCGCGTGCCTCCGCCCGCGCCTGGTCGGCATCACCGATCAAACCCGCATGCTCGAACACGTCGCCGAGCACCTCCGGGAGCATGTCGCGGAGAGTGACAACAAATGTGATGTCCACGGTCGTCCTTTCTCGGGACAGCTGAAATGTGACGGTCGTTGCCTGTCTGATCTGGGTTGCTACGCGGTTTCGCTGTCGTCGTCGGTGGCCTGGTCGTCGGGGTTGTCGAACCAGGCATCAAGTTTGGTCGCCGCATCCCGACTGCCGGTATCGGCCATATCCACGTAAATATCCATAGTTGTGGAAAGCATGGTGTGGCCGAGCATGTCCTGGATCTGCTTCCAGTCCACGCCCAGGGCGTAGGCCATCGTCGCCGCCGTGTGCCGCAAACCGTGCGGCCCCAGATGCGGCAAACCCGCCCGCACGCACAGCTTCGTCAGATGCGTGTTCAGCGCCCGCGGCTCCAGATAGGTACCCACGGTGCTCGGGAAGATCAGCCCGTGGTCGCGCCACCGCTCCCCCATCGTGTGACGTTCCGCCGCCTGCCGCCGGCGCTGCGCCTGCAACGCCGCCACACATCGGGCCGGAAGCGCGATCGTGCGTTGACCGGCTTCGCTCTTGGTCGGCCCCACCACCAGCTGTCGGATCCCACCGACGCGGGTCACCTGCTGTTCCACCCGCAGCGTCGCCGCCCGCTCGTTGAAGTCCGACCAGCGCAGCGCCAGCACCTCACCGCGGCGCAAGCCGACCATCGCCAGCACCACATACAACGAGGCAAACCGCGTCGGCTCCGCCGCGGCCAGCAGCGTCACCCCGTCCGCCTGGCTCAGCGCCACAACCTTCCGCTTCGGTTTCGTCGCCTTCGGAACACGGACGTTCACCGCGACGTTCCGCGGCACCTTCTCCATGATCACAGCTTCGTTCAACGCCTGACGGAGGATCGTCCGCAGGGTCCGCATCGTCGACGCGCTATACCCCTCGACGGCTTTCCGGTTGAGGAATCGTTGCAGATCCTCATGTTTCAGCTCGACCAGCCGTAGCCGGCCCAGCGCGGGACGGATATGGACCCGCACCAGCGTCTCGTAGTTGACCTTTGTTGACTCGGCTCGGTCCGACGGCTCCACCACCTCGTCCAGCCAGTAATCGAGAAAGTTATCGAACCGTGACCGGCGATCCAACGGCGCCGCCCCTTCCAGCTGTGCCGTGCGCAATCGTGTCTGTTCCTCGATCGCCTCTTCCTGGGTCCGGAAATAGCGAACGGTCCGCTTCCGTTTGCCGTTCACATAGCCGTAGTCGAGTTCGAGGACCCAGCGCTGACGGTCCTCCCGCCAGTACACCGATCCTTCGCCGTGACCGCGGCGGTTCCCCTTCCCCTCGGCCATCACGCCACGTCCACGAGGTGACGGCCGGTACAGAATCGGGCCGCGGGCTCAGTCTGGTGTTTTTTGTCTGGATCAGGCAGCACGAACGATCACTCCTTGCCGAAAGATGAAACGAACGAGGAAAAGAACAGGAAGAACCGCCAGGAACAGCGGTTGGATCACCTCTGGCGATCCGGTGGGTCCCGTCCCTCTGGGCGCGGAATGCTCTGCCGGGAAACCGGCCGCATCCAGGGCGCTACCGCGTCACTACGTGATCGGCTTCGCCGACCCTGGACCCGTCCGGCCCCCAGCAGATAAGGCGCCTACCAGAGGAACGAAGAAAAATGGGGGAGAAGCGAAGGGCCGCGCGGGTCAGCGCATCGCCGGAATCCGCGGCGGGTGGCCGAGCCCTGTTGGCAGCATCGCCGGGGTACCGGGGATCGCCCGAAAGATCAGAACAACGTCGACGTCACCGAGAGCTTCGGTGAACACCGCATCGACCGGCACCGCGGCCAGGGCCGAGGTCAGATCGAACGGGTCGGCACCCGGTCGGACGGTCACCTCATAGTCGCCGGAGTGGGACTGCCGAACGGTCACGAACCGCGGTTGGCCGGATGGGGTGCGCCATGGGCCACGGTCAGGCGGAATGATAGGTGTCACGGTCTGCGCTCCTTGTACGAGAAGGGGTGTGGATCGAGGTCCCGGTGTGGTGTTCCAGCACCCGCCGGGGCCGCCTATTCGATCTTTCTGTTGTGACGGCTTGCGACGTGTCCCGGGTGGACCGCGCGCCAATGGGTCGGTCGGGGCGAGTTGCCGAACGCCAGCCCGCTGCCGCCGCGCGAGGGTGGTCATGCCGCCGCCTCCCCGTCGGACAGCCCGCGGAGCCGATCGACGTAGGCGACGAGCGCCGCCCGCGGGATCCGCCGTGCCCGCCCGATCCGGACGGATTCGATCTGACCGGCATTCAGCAGCTCGTAGACCGTCGTGCGGCTCACGCCGAGCAGCTCAGCGGCTTCCGTGGGGGTGAGAAGGAGCTTGTGCACGGTTCCTCCGGTCGTCGGGTCAGGCCGCACGGGGCATGCCAGGGTCGGTTGCCGAAACCGCGTCGGGATCACCGCGGGCAGCACGGGCCGCCTCGAATTGGGCGCGCCAGCGGTGCCGATCCGCGACCGCGCGCAGCAGCAGGTGTTCCCGGCGGGGCGTCGCCGGGTCCCCGGGGTGCAGGAGCTGCCAGACCACCCGGTCGGGTGCGGCGCCCTGGCCGCCATCGCCGGTGTGGCCATCGCCCGTATCCCCGTTGCCGGTGTGGCCGAGGACCGCGAGCTGTTCCCGGATCCACACCTTCCGATCTTGCTTGTGGTCGGCAAGGGTCTTCCCCGACCACTTCCGCGAGACCAGCACACGCCGGCCGCCGAAGCCGAGGGTTTCGCGCCGGTGGACCTTGCCCTTGCACCGTCCCGGCACCAGCCCGCCGCGGGGGCTTTTCGGCTGGACGCCGTAGAGCAGCCAGTTCGCGCAGCCCGGCGAGCACGGTTCGTACCGCAGGGCATCGGCGAGCCGGTCGACGTGTGCCCGCTGTGCGTCGGTGGCGATGGCGTGGCAGGTGTCCAACGACTTCGTCAGGTACTTGCACAGATAGCCGATCAACCGGCCGGTATTACGGTTGGTCGCGGTCACCCCGTCGGCGCGGACCTGCACCCCGAACCGGACGACATGGGTAGGTTCGGCATCGTCGCCGATCGCGTCCAACGCCTCATCCCAGGTCGGGAGCGGTTCGTGTGCGTCGGGATCGACGTAGCCGTCCGCTTCGTCGTCCCAGACCGGTAGGCGATCCACGCCGTAGACCGGCCGGTCGCAGGCCGGCCACCACACCTGGTGATACGTCGCCGCCGCGACCTGGCGGAGCAGTACCCGGGGGATCGTGCCGCGCATCGCCGCATGCAGATGCGGTGCAAGCCTGCGTTGCGGCTCCAGGCAGGCGAAGTACTGGATGTCCCAGCCGACCGCCCGGCGCAGGTTCTGCCAGAACCGATCCACCAGCTTGGGAAAGTGGATCGCGTCGCGGGCCGCCCGCCGGTAGTCGTAGCCGTCCGGGTCCACCGGGGTGCCCTCCGAGGTGACCCGGCCGTAGCTGTCGCAGGTGAGCGTCAGGAACATCGACGGCCGCCACACCGTCCCGTCCGACCCGGTGAACGTCCGCCCGACGGTGCGCCGATCCACGGGCAGACGGGGCAGGTCCGGGGCGTCCTGGCGCCGGCGGGTGGACCGGGTCCGCCGGGGTCGGTCACGGTTGTCCGGCGCGGTCCTGCCGCGGACGCCGAGGTCTGCCAGCGCTTCGTCTACCTGCGAGATCAGGTCGTCGACTTCGCCGACCTGATCCACA
>NZ_CAUVXL010000016.1:0-2798 GCF_963555915.1 Protofrankia sp. Cas4 | reverse complement strand
GGTCGTACTGGCCACGCCGACCCAGGCAATGGCCACTCCCTCCGATTCGCCGCACGCCTACGTCGCCAACTCCGGCTCGAACACCGTTTCGGTGATCAACACCGACAACAACACCGTCATTGACACCATCCCCGTCGGCACCGCCCCTGCCCAAGTAGCGATCACTAAGGGTTTCGATTCCCGCGCCTACGTCACCAACCAGTTCTCGAACAACGTGTCGGTGATCGACACCGATAGCAACACCGTCATTGACACCATCCCCGTCGGCAACAGGCCTGTTGGCGTGGCGATCACCGAGGATTTGTTCCATCCCCGCGCCTACGTCACCAACCAGTTCTCGAACAACGTGTCGGTGATCGACACCGATAGCAACACCGTCATTGACACCATCCCCGTCGGCAACAGGCCTGTTGGCGTGGCGATCACTGGGGGTTTCCATCCCCGCGCCTACGTCACCAACGTCAGGTCGGACAACGTGTCGATGATCGACACCGACAACAACACCGTCATTGACACCATCCCCGTCGGCAACAATCCTATTGGCGTGGCGATCACTAGGGGTTTCCATCCCCGCGCCTACGTCACCAACGCCGGCTCGGACAACGTGTCGGTGATCGACACCGACAACAACACCGTCATTGACACCATCCCCGTCGGCAACAATCCTATTGGCGTGGCGATCACTGGGGATTTGTTCCATCCCCGCGCCTACGTCACCAACGCCCTCAGTGACACCGTGTCGGTGATTGACACCGACAGCAACACCGTCATTGACACCATCCCCGTCGGCAACGTGCCTTTTGGTGTGGCGATCGTTAAGGATTTGTTCCATCCCCGTGCCTACGTCACCAACTCCTTCAGTAACACCGTGTCGGTGATTGACACTGACAGCAACACCGTCGTTGACACCATCCCCGTCGGCAGCGTGCCTATTGGCGTGGATGCCGAGCGGTAAAAGCGGCTCTTCGCAGTAGGCCGGACTGTGTATTTAGGCCGCTACAGGTAGTTCTCGGTTGACGGTTACGGATTGTAGCCAGAGGGGGCGGGTCTTACGGGACGCGACGTAGCGGGCTCGGCGCAGCTGGTTGCCGACGTTGGTCATGCCGAACGCGATGCGGTAGACCAGTTTGATCAACCGGTTGATGCCCTCCGAGGCCGCGTTGGACAGCCCGTGGAGGACTGCGGTCGCGATCTCGTCGCGCCACTTGGAGATCGTCTCGGCGAGGGTGACGACCTCGGGGACCGCGGCCCCGGTCGTGGCACAGTACGCGAAGAACCTGGTCAGGGCCGCGGAGACCTCGGAGCGGCAGGTCGCCCTGCCAGTGCGGGCCGGGGACAGTTTCAGCACGTCGCGCAGCAGCTCCTTCGCCTGCCAGGCAGCCCGGATCTCGCAGCCGCCGTCCCCGAGGTCCGCCAGCGCGCACAGCAGCTTCTGCCGCGCCGCCGGCGTGAGCTTCTCGGCGCCGCGGACGAGCATCCCCTTGATCTTGTACTCGAGGTCGTCGGCCCGGCCGCGGCGCCCGTGGTGCTCGAACGTGACCCTGCGCCGCACGTCTGCGACCGTCTTGTTCGCGAGTTGCGAGATGTGGAAGGGGCCGACCGCGAGCGCCGCGTGCGGCAGCGCCTGGCGGATCGCGGACTTGTAGACCGACGACATGTCGAGGGTGACGTGGGTGATCCAGCCACGCCACGCCACGCCTCGTCACAGGCGACCAGCCAGCCGACGACGTCGGCGACGGTGCGGCCCTCGGTCTGGCCGAGCAGGCCATGCCCACCGGTGGAGTCGACGAACACCGACGTCCAGCGGTCGGCGTCCGCGACCCACCCGCCGGTGACCGGGTCGCGGTGGTACCGGGGCCTGCCCCGGCGGTGGTCATCAACCCCGAGGACCCGTACCGGTGGGAGCGGCCCGCTCACTGACCGGCCCGCCGCCACCCCATCCTCAGCGCTATCGGCACCAGGCATCCCAGTATCAGGACTATCGGTGACAGTGCAGGCATCCTTCGCCGCGCCATCCTCGGCGCCGCCTGGTACGGCAGCGTCGCCGCCGACGGCAGCGGCGTCGGCGTCGGTATCAGCGCAGGTCACAGCATCGCCGACAGCGTCGGCATCGGCGTCGGTTACGACGATGCCGGCCGCTTCGGCCACGGCCACAAACCCGCCGTGACCGGTGTGCCAGCTCACCCCGACCGCGCCGGCGACCCGATTGGCCAGCGCCATCCAGTCCCCGATCAGGTGGCCCATCGTCTCCTTCGCCGACGTCGTGACCGTGCCACCCCGCACCGCCAGCGGCCCGACCGTGAAACTGCGCTGTGGACACAGCCCACGGTCACACCACCACCGCTCCTTACGCAAGATCACCCTCATCGGCGCCACCACCAGATGCCGAAGCTCCTGCGTGACCAGCTCCTTCATCCGGCACGCCTCGGCGCCGCAGCCCGGGCAGCACACAGCGCCCTGCGCCGTACGGGCATACACCCGTAACGAGCCGTCCGCCTCCCGCTCCGCGGCCACGACCTCGACCCCGGGCAGTCCCAGCAGCTCCGCCATCTTGACTCGCATACCCTCGAACACGCGCACCCGTTCACCTGGTGATCATTTCCCTCGACAAGATCTGATCCTTCCAGGGGGCGGGTGCGTCTCGTTCCACACCCCGGCAGCGACTACCCCACGTCACCGCCGGCAATCACAAAAAGTCAGCAGACAAACACGACTTCCGGCCTACTGCGAAGAGCCGTAAAAGCGCCCGGCAATAGGGGTGTGGATCAAGGAGCGAGGCTGGGGCACGTAGATCGCGA
>NZ_CAUVXL010000015.1:13227-23541 GCF_963555915.1 Protofrankia sp. Cas4 | reverse complement strand
AGCTCCTTCGAGTTCGCCCGGCTGGCGGCGGATCACCGCGCCGGAGGCGGTCTGCGCCTGGTCGGTCTGTCCGGAATCGTTCTCCGGCCAGCCGGGATCGCCGTGGCGTCGTGGCGACCATGTGTCACGAGTGGTCAACAAGGGCCATCCTCGAAGGTTCGAATGACGGGGAACGGCCGGCGACAGGGGGCGCGACGTCGCGGGTCGCAGCGCTGTCCCTCTCAGCCTGGCGGACGCGCGAGAACGGGCACCCGGTCGGACCCAGCCGATCGCGAGCCAGCCGATCGCGACCGGACCGATCACAGTCTGGATCCGAAATTGCCCGCGGATACCCCGGACGCAGCTCTGTGGACCGGCTCAGAGGCCGAGTACGCAGCGACCGCCAACCTTAATGATCGACAAAGTGATGCGGCGGTCCCGGCCACATACGCATCCCGGCGGCCCCCGTCGGACCATGGCATAACGCAGGATCCAGCCTGGCGAACGCCTGCCGAAGCCGAACACACCGGCCGGCTGTCCCGCAGAACCGTGGTATGCCGATACTCCTACCAGGCCGGCGGTCACCGTTGGGAAAAGAAGCGAAAGCACGCCACGCACGGCTCGGGTCGCAAGCGTCCATGCACGATCGATAGACCGCCGGCGCCACCGCGGTAGCCCGGCACGGCTCGTGTAACGGACAAAGTAGCCGAATGACGCGGCACGCCCGGAAGCGGGACCCGCCGACACCGATACCGCGCAGGCAGCTGTCCCGGTCATGCCTGGGAGCGACTCTCGAATGTATTTCGCTGTACCGCCGGCGACGGACCGGATGCGGACCAGCCAGCTCGACCAGACCACGGGATGCCCCGTCGGTCGACCACGAGCCCGTCCACCACGAGCCCACCCAGTCGGACCCGGCGTCGCGACATGTGCTGGAGCCCGCCCGTCTGTAGTTGCGTGCGCCCGAACTCGGCGCCTCACCTGCTCAACGAGCAGTTTATGCACCGGAGATGGAACAACGCAGGCACAACCCGGCGGAAGCTACTGTGCTTACGCCCTCAGGGTGAATTCCACCCGACCGACCCCGCCCCAGGACAACGCCACACAGGCCAACACCACAGACCAGCAGCACAGGGACCAACTCTGTACAGACTAAACCGGTACAGACTAAACCGGTACAGACTAATCAGGATAAACCAGGTCGATACCGAACAGGTCCACCGTGAAGCACTCAGGCTGCCCGCAGCTGCGCCGTTCGCACCAGCGCGTCACACGTCTCCTCCGTACGCGTCACATCAACGCACAGGGAAGTCACGAATGCATTCAACGCCTCCTGGACGACAACCACCGACTCATGCGCGGGTACCGGACAGTCGAGCTCCAGAAACATACCCAGACCGTCCAGTTCATCGACGCAGAGTGATACGTCTCCCACCCGTGCCGTTCGCCGTGTCTTGGCCACTCGCACCGTCGGGCAGAAACCCATGTTCAGGATCGCCTGATGCATCTGGTCACGATCAGCAACCTCAGTCTCGTATGCATCACATGCCTGCGCATTAACAGTCGGCCGCCGCAGCGCGAAAAAATGACGGTTGTTTATCGTACGAAGCCGTGGGAAGGAGACGCCCAGCCGGCTGTCGGCGAACGTCCAGCGATCGGGAGCGTACGCCTGGTCATCCTGAAAGAACGGCTCGCCCAGGTCGATCCCTCGCGCCTTGAGGGTCAGGAGGAGCGCCTCCCTGTCTCTCACATGGAACTTGACCTTAACCTCGCGCACACAAGCCTCCCCATCGTCTGTCCCGCCATCCCCCGACGCGACAGCCTGGCACATAACCGAACGACCAGAAGTGACACCCACCGCCAAAGCTATAGAGCCGGATGGACGTTGGACGCCAACGGAGTGGGCATGACCACATCTTTCTGGCGCGCATCTGAGCCGAGCCACGCGACATCAACCCTCAGCTGACAACCAGCAACAGTCAGCACACGTTCCACCCTTCCATCCGGCAGCGGCGCATTGGTTCGAGAGCCACTCGCTTCCATCCTCGGGCGCCCGCTCCATCCGTCGTCGTCGGCTCCCGTCATCCCACGCCGGTTGCGACGGAGCGCCACGTCACAAACATGTTGCACGCGAGCGGTGAGCGAAAACTCCGCTACCGCCACCGGATCAGCGACCCAACCGCCTCCGCGGCCGGGTCGAAGCCGAGCACCCGTCGGTCACGAGAGCGAAGCCACCGACATCCGGATGGTGCTCGATCTGGTGAGTTCGGGCAAGTCCGGCTCCCTTCCCGAAACCGGCCTTGCCAGATCACCCTCGTGCGACGAGGTCCCCGCGCCCACCTGATCGAACCCACCTGATCGAGCCCATGGACCGGTAACCCGGGAGATATAGCTGATATCAACGGGTCCCGCACCACGGCCACGATCGAAATTCGCGACGCATTCATCACGATTCGCAAGGTCTTTCGGAGGCTCGTCCGCCCGGCGATGGAAGCGATAATACAGAAGCGACGGAAACAGAACCGGCCGAGATGGGACCTGCCGACTCCGCTGAAGACATTTCAGGCGTGTCGGCGCAGATATCCCGGATTTCCGGTGGTCCCGCTTCAGCCAGCACCCGGTGGAACTATCCGGCCAGGCCCCGTCACGCACCGGCGCTCTCCAGCGAGCCGGCCGCCGAACTGTGTGATCATATTTGCCGGCCGGCCCGCAGACTCCCGAGAAGCGCGGGCGAGCAGCGGAGAACCAGTCGGTCACGGTCACCTTCAAAGGCCCCAGTATGCTCCGGTACGGATCAGTTGCAGACATCGCACCACGGGGAGCAGCGGATGGGACCTACCTCAACGGACGGTCGCGCCCGCGACAACACCGACAGCGGCGACAACGACGGCGGCTACGGCTACGGCGACGGCGACGGCGACGGCGACGGCGACAAGACCGACAGCGGCGGCGACAGCGGTAGTCGCAGCGGCGACACCACCGCCGTCGCCCGACCGGCGAGACACCGGGAGGGTTTCCACTCGGTGCTGAGCACGCGGCGCCAGCTGTGGCTGCCGCTCGGCGGCGCTATCGCGGCTGCCGTCGTCATCCTTGTCCTCCTCGTCGTCGTCCTGGGTGGTGGCGGCTCCTCGGCCCCGCACGCCGCCGGTACAACCGGATCCACGACCGCGGCGAGCCCGCAGACCTCCGCCGCTGCATCCGGCCGCTGGGTGCTTGCCGTCGACGCGCGCCCGCTGGACGGGCAGTCCGTGTCGGCCGGCATGGATGTCACCCTGAATCCGGGTACGGACACCCTTGACAAGGTCGAACGCGTCAAGTTCTCTCTCGACGGCAACACGGTGCTCGATGACCGGGACGCTCCGTTCACAGTCCATCTCGACGCGGTGGCCGCGGGCAAGCACACGCTGACCGCACGGGTCCGTACGAACACCGAGAGCGCCGAAGTGACAGCCGCCTTCACATCCACCGGGGACGGATCGACATCGGCCACGTCGGCTCCGGCCGCCGCGCCGACCGCCGAGGTACCAGCCGCCGTGCTGGCACAGGTACCGAACGCGCCTGATCCATTGCGGACAGTCCCGGTTTCCAATGCGGATCAACTGACCGCCGCGCTCGCGTCCGCCCAGCCGGGAGACCTCATCAATCTCGCGGACGGCAACTACAGCGGCCACTTCGTCGCCAGCCAGCCCGCGAACGCGAAGGCTCCGATCACGGTGCGCGGTTCCCGCAACGCGGTGATCGACGGAGGGTCGATCAAGGAAGGCTACGGCTTCCATCTCGACAACGCCGACTACTGGCGGCTGGAGGGCTTCACGATCCAGAACGGCCAGAAGGGGGTGATGACCGACCAGACCAGCGGCGCGGTCATCACCGGACTGCTGGTGCGCAACGTCGGTGACGAGGCCATCCACCTGCGGAACTTCTCCACCGACAACTTCGTCGTCGGATGCACCGTCAGCGGCACCGGCCGCAAGGAAGCCGGCTTCGGCGAGGGCATCTACATCGGTACGGCCAAGTCGAACTGGACGAAGTTCAGCGGCGGAAAGCCGGACAACTCCGACCGCAACCAGATCATCGGTAACACCATCAGCGGAGTCACCGCCGAGGCCGTCGACATCAAAGAAGCAACAACGGGCGGCGTTCTGAGCAACAACAGCTTCGACGGTTCGACGATCACCGGGGCGAACTCCGCAGACTCCTGGGTGGATGTCAAGGGCAACAACTGGCGTATCGAGGGCAACAGGGGTGTGAACAGTCCGAAGGATGGCATCCAGACCCATGTCCTGCTCGACGGCTGGGGCACGGGGAACATCATCACCGGCAACACCCTCGACGTCCGCGGCCCCGGCTACGGCGTCAGCATCGACAAGCCGGACAGGACCAGGAACACCGTCTCGTGCAGCAACACCGTCACCGCTGCGGCCAGCGGCCTGTCCAACGTGCCCTGCACCCGGTGAGGACGTGCGCCGCCCTACCCGTCGGGTCCGGCTGCCGGACCGGGACCAACGTGAGGTGACATTTGAGGACGAAGTCGCTGGTGCTCGTACGTTGCGGGATATGGATGAAATCGCGCAGGAGAGCCTGACGTGTCGGTGGCACGCGCGTCGGCCGCTGAGCAGATGGTCCCGGCGCTGCGGCCTGCGATCTCTCTCATCGACCACGAGGGGGTGACATTGATCGCCGCCGAGGTGGAAGAGCTCCCCCGCAATCAGAAACCGTGCTACGTGCGCAACAAAGGTATGGAACATGGCTCGTACCTCCGCGTAGGGGAGAGCGACCGTCGACTCACGAGCGAAGAGGTGCAACAACTCACCGCTGAACGCGGCCAGCCGCGCTTCGACCATGAACCGGTGCCCGATATAAATCCAAAAACCGCTGAACATTGGCTTGGGCGTCTTAAGCAAGAGGGGCTGGTGGAATCCACGGTTGCCGGGCACGGCCACCGCGACACGCGGTACCGCTTGACCCCGACTGCCCGGAAGCAGAACACACCATTCCAGTGACCAGGCGTCAATCCCGATCAGGCAATCTGGCTGCACGGATCGCGCACGTTACCTGCGGAGCGCTCCGGGTTGCGTTCCGCGGAGCACAGCCCGACCCGGTCGATTACTCCTTCGGTGACAGCAAGATCGGCGTTTCCTTCCACCGCCTCCGAACTTCCGGACGCGGTTCCCACGGGAGATCCAGGCGTGCTTCCGGGTGAAGCTTTCCGCGGCACACTGACACCGACGTCACGTGCGTCGACGCCATCAGGCCCGCATAGCCACGAGGGGATTAACATGGACATCGGACGGGTCGGCATCTGGTCGATCGCCCTGGATACACAACCGCTGTCCGCCGCGCAGGACGCGGTCGCCGAACTCGACGAGCTCGGGTTCGGTGCCCTGTGGATTCCCGAGGCTACGGGCAAGGAGATCATGAGCCACGCGGCGCTGCTACTCGCCGCCAGCCGGCGCATGGTCGTCGCCACCGGGATCGCGAACCTGTGGGCCCGCGATGCGACCGCCATGGTCAACGCCCAGCGCACCCTGACCGAAGGATTTCCCGACCGTTTCCTGCTCGGTATCGGCGTCAGCCACACCCCCGCCATCGCCCACCGCGGCCACCACGGCCACCAGATGGCCAGCCCACTCCAGGTCACCCGCGACTACCTCACGGCCATGGACGCCGCCCCCTACTACGGCGCCCCACCCGCCACCGGTCTGCACCGCATCCTCGCGGCCCTCGGACCGAAGATGCTCAGGCTCGCCGCCGAACTCACCGGCGGCACACACACCTACACCGTTCCCGTCGAACACACGGAATTCTCCCGCCGCCACCTCGGAGAAGGACCCCTTCTGATCCCCGAACAGAAAGTCGTCCTCGTCACCGACCCCGGCGATGCCCGCCGCATCGCCCGCGCCAACGTCAGCCGCGTCATCCGCCTCCCCAACTACGCCAACAACCTGCGCCGACACGGCTTCACCGACGACGACCTCGCCGGCCAGGGCAGCGACCGCCTCATCGACGCCCTCGTCGCCTGGGGCACCCTCGACGACATCCACCGCAGAGTCAAAGACCACCTCGATGCCGGCGCGGACCACGTCGCCCTCCAGGTCCTGACCGCCGACCCGACAACACTCCCCCGTCGGGAATGGGGCGAACTCGCCGCACTGATCCACTAGACGAGTACGCGCGCCCGACAACACGAGCGTGGATCAAGGAACGGAGCTGGGGTTCGACCTCGTGGCACCCTTCGACCTGGCCAAACGGTGCCTGCTGTCGAACAATCCCTGTGGACGGTGCAGGAACTCGCACGGTTCCTGCACATTCCCGGGAACATCATCTCCAGGACGAGCCGCAGTCCGTCCAACGTCAGCCTCTCTTGAATGCCTCCCGGCGCAGCATCTGGAACAGTGTGGGAGCGCCCTCGAGCGTTGTCACTGCGACCGCCTTACGCACGAACCGGGCATTTCCCGCCTGCTCGAGCAAGCTCGCGGCGAGGTCGGCGCGGCTGGTGAATACGCCCGGCGCCTGATCCTCGTGAAGCTCGTACCTCGTCACCCCGACAGCATCGAACAGGCCCGACGGGCGCATGATCGTCCACTCCAGGTCGCTGGCGCGGACGAGTTCCTCCATGAGCCGCATGTCCGCGTACGTCGTCTTGCCAATCGTCGCAGTGAGCAACGGCTGCATGACTCGGTTCAGCAGGAAACCGCCGTCAGCATGGTAGTGCGGCTCGGTGGCACTCGAGCTGACCACGACCAGTCGCTTGATCCCGTGCTTGGCCATCGCGGCGACGATGGTGCGCACGCCGTCGCTGTAGACGCTGATCGGCTTGCGCGTGAAGGGCACACCGAGCGTCGACAGCACGACATGTGCCCCGTCGATCGCGCGATCGACGGCCGGCGCGTCATGTACGTCTGCCTCCACGACGTCCAGTCCTTCGTGCGTGACAGGGAAATCGGCCGGCCGCCTGGTCACCGCTACGACGTCGTGGCGGGCGGTTAGCGCCTGCTCCGTCAGCAGTCGGCCGGTCGACCCGTTGGCCCCGAAGACGACGATCCTCATGGTTACGCTCCTCCTGACCCTCGGGCGCGGGTCGCGATCTAGTACTACGAATCTCGTATGATACGAAAACGATAGCATAACGTGGGGAGGTCAGGGGGCTTGACAGCGCGAGGTGTTGACGGATCGGCGTCTGGCGAGGGAGGACGAACCCGGAGCCGGCGGATCGCCGAGGCCAAGCTGAGCCTGCGCGAGCTGCGGATCGAACTGGCAGTGCTCAATCACCGGGTGGGCTCGCGGATAGAGATCAAAGATGTTGACTTCGACTGTCTCGACGTCATCACGCGCCACGGCCCGATCAGCCCGAGCGCTCTTGCACGGCGCGTCGGTGTGCACCTCGCCACGATGACCGGCATTCTCGACCGCCTCGAGAGGGGCGGTTGGATCGTGCGCGACCGGGTCGAGAGCGACCGGCGTGCCGTGCTCATACGCGGTGTGCCCGACAAGCAGCGCGACATCTTCCGGCTGTACGACGGTATGAACCGCTCGCTGGACAGGATCCTTGAGAACTACAGCGACGACGAGATCGACCTCGTCGTCGACTTCCTGCGACGCTGCACCGAAGCCGGGCAATCTGCCACGGACCAGCTCGCGAAGGACTCGGATACCTGATCGGAAAAATTGACCGGAACGGTCTGCTCGACATCCCGCCGGGCGGTGGGGTTGACCGACTTGGGCTTGGGCAGCACCGCCCGCAGCCGGCTCATTGCCGTGACCGCGCCTGTTGCCACGCGCCGCGCAAGCCCAGCGGGGATAGGAGCGCCCGGCAATAGGGTGTAGATCAAGGAGTGGAGTGGGCCGCGTAGAGCACCGCTACCCGGGCCTCCTCGCGCCTCGCAACGCATCCACCGCAACCCCACTCCTTGATCCGCATTCCCTTCGGTGCGACGAGTGGAAGGAAGACATCAGGAGGTGCCAGTTTTCGGGCAGAAAATGTATGTCAACCATCCACTCGTGCTCGGCCGGCTACCGCCTGACGGCGCTCCCGCCCGCAACGGGCCGACCGCAACCGCCGAGGGAGGCGAGCCCACAGTGATCGCCAATGCCGAGGGCTCCCGGACGACCCCGGCCGTGGTCGACCTGGTGCGCGAACTCGCCGGCGGTGAGGAACCGAACAAGGGCCTCAACCCGGATGAGGCCGTCGCGATCGGCACCTCGCTGCAGTCCGATTTCACGAACCTCGCGGTCAAAAACCCCTTGTTGCTCGACGTCAACCCGCTCTCCCTCAGCATCGAGAGCAACACGACCATCACCGCCATCCGGGAGGCCACCACCGAACTCGCCAAGGCCGGCTCGGCTCGGCGATGGGCCAGTCGCTCTATGCCGACATCGTGGACGAGGAGGACAAGAAGTGACCTCCTCCCCCGTGGTGAAATCAGCCTGACCACGTGACCGATGCTCCAGGCGACGACGCCACCAGGACAACAACCAAGACCAGCCGTTGCCGACGGCAGGACCACCAGCTCGACTGATCACAAAAGTCTGACTGGAGTGCTATCGGGAGAACATGAACAAGAATCCACCCACCACAGCTGAAACTATGCGATCTTCGCTGTGTGGCCGTGAACCGCGGAGCCCGGGTTCCCGATTGTCGGGACGTAACCCGAGGCTATCCCACACCTCACCACAGCCATAATGGTCAATACTGACCATGGCAACCGACAAATATCAGGCAGCCACCGAGTTTTCAACCCGCGACGACAGAAATGTGGACACAGACGATCTTGAGGAAAGATCAAAAACTGCCAGGGTCAGCGGATTCACCAACTCGATAGCTGATCGACAGCGATGGATAAGATGCGGTCCATTCCATCGTTTTCTCCCATCGGTTTGCTGCACAAGCGCGCCGCCGGCGAGGGTCGCCGCCGTTGCGCTGGAGGACTCGTGGACCGTCGTACCGTGATTGCGGGCATCGCAGCAGCCCCCCTGGTCGCCGCTACCGGGGTGACCGGCACATCATCGGCGTCAGCCGCCGAATTCGGGGGCCACGAGCGCCATCGGACGCTGGTGATCGGGCACCGCGGCGCGTCGGGCTACCGCCCTGAACACACCCTCGCCTCGTACGAGCTGGCCGCGCGGATAGGCGCCGACTTCATGGAACCCGACCTCGTGCCCACCAAGGACGGCGTCCTGGTCTGCCGGCACGAGCCGGAGATCGGCGGCACCACCGACGTCGCCGACCACCCGGAGTTCGCCGCCCGCAAGGTGACCAAGGTGCTGGACGGCACGCCGGTCACCGGCTGGTTCACCGAGGACTTCACACTGGCTGAGCTGAAGACCCTGCGCGCCAAGGAGCGGCTGCCGGCCTTCCGGCAGGAGAACACGATGTACGACGGCCGGTTCGAGGTCCCGACCTTCGTCGAGCTGCTCGAGCTACGCCAGCGCCTGTCCCGGGAACTCGGCCGCGAGCTCGGCGTCTACCCCGAGACCAAGCACCCGACGTACTTCCAGAAAGCCGGTCTTCCCCTCGAGCAGCGCCTCCTGGACCTCCTGAACCGATACGGCCTGAACCACCGCGGCGCCCCGGTGTTCGTGCAGTCCTTCGAGACGGGGAGCCTGCGCCAGCTGCGTACGCTCGGCCTGCGCGCTCCCTCGGTGCAGCTACTCAGCGCTAGCGGCGCTCCATTCGATCTGATCGACGCCGGCGACCCGCGGACCTACGCGGACCTGTCCACGCCGGCCGGCCTGCGACAGATCGCAAGCTACGCGAACGGAATCGGACCGGACAAGACGCAGATCATCCCACGGGCCGCGGACGGAACGCTGGGCACGCCGACCTCGCTCGTCCCCGACGCGCACGCCGCGGGGCTGGTACTGCACCCGTACACCTTCCGGGCGGAGAACAACTTCCTGCCGGTGGACTACCGGCGCGGCGCGAACCTCAGCGACTTCGGTCGGGGGATCGACGAGCAGGTGACATATCTGAAGGCCGGCATCGACGGGCTGTTCACCGACCAGGCCGACATCGGCGTCATCGCCCGGAATGAGGCTTTCAAGTCCTAGCCGGCCAGGTCCTGGCTGGCGTCCTGGCTGGCGTCCTGGCTGGCACAGCACGGCGTAATTCCAGCGGGGATGAGCTCCCCGCGTTGCGGGAACGTGCTGAACATGGTGGCGGCGACCAACCTCGCCACCATGTTCAGCACGCCGGCGTTTTGACGAAATGACCGTGCGACCTCAACGTGCCGTGGACAACTGCTCCGGACGGTCCCGCGACCACGCCAACGTGTCACTGATGGCATCGAACAGCTCGAATAACTCCTCGGCGATGTCAACATGCGGACTGCTCAG
>NZ_CAUVXL010000015.1:0-12839 GCF_963555915.1 Protofrankia sp. Cas4 | reverse complement strand
AACAACATTGAGTACACCGCGACCGGCCGGCACGGGAATGAGCGTCTGCATGATGACGCCGTCGATCGGCACCCCGTCCGGCTCCGACCGCTCAACCCCACGCGTACGCACAGCCCGGCCAGCTGGCATCTCGACGACCGTCACGGTACGCCACGGAGAGCTCCGATCCGTCGGTGCCACCGCGATGATCTGACCCGCGATCGCCTCGGCCGTGTTGTCCGCGCCGGTCGCCATGCCGTCGGTGTGGAACACCATCACACTGGCCACCAGACCGTCGGAACCGTCCACCAGTTCGGCTGTGGCCGCGCAATACACAGCCCCCTGCCGCTCCGCGCGTTCAGCGACCTCCCGCAGCAGCTTGAGCAGCGCCGCACGATGTGGCCGCAGTTGCGGGAACTGCGCGATCCGCTCGTCGACCAGACGCGCGAGGTCACCGGTACGGCTGGCGCGCCACACGTCGAACTCAAACCAGGAGCGGGGCACCCGAAGGGTGAACCAGGTCGGGGCACCGGTGCCGGTGCCGCTCACACCGCACCGCCCGCCGCCACCGGCGACGCGGTCACGCCGGCGTCAGGAGACGCAGCGACCAAAACCGTGGGTGCCGCCGGCGGCAACACTCCGGCGAGGCCGGAATCCGCCGCGGATACCCCGTCTGCCAGGCCACGCAGCAGGCCGGACGCCCGCTCCAGCAACTTGTCCAGCGACTCACGCCGGTCAGACGACTGGCTGACGAAATGATGCAGGGCCGTCTCCACCTCACCCGACCCCGTCTGACCATGCAGACCGTCGAAAGCGGCACCGAGCGAGGAGAGCGCAGCGCGAATGTCTGCCAGCTCACCGGACACCTGCCGGGCGACCTCGGGATCGCATCCGAAGACACTCGCCGTCACTTCGTTGCCCCTTCCATGGGCACGCACACCGTTACCACCCCAGACGCCTGAAGGCTAACCAGCACGCTACCAAGAAGCAATATCGGGAAACCATCCGTGGCCGACGATCGCGCGATCATGCTTTTTAGAGCGCCCGACAATAGTGACGTGGATCAAGGAGCGGGGCTGGGGTGCGTGCATCGCGAAGCGATGGATGGGGAGCGATGTGGCGAGGTGCGTGCTCGGGCCCCGCGTACCCGCGATCCTCGAACCACACCGCCGAGTCATGGGTCGACGCGGTCCCGGCCGGGTCAATCATGAGCGGGCGACCCCACCCACCGGCATCGTCGCGCTCCGCGAACACACTCATGTGTGGATGAACAGCTACGGAAAGTTGCCTCTCAGCATGCGGAAGCAGACTGCATTTCCTATCCTTATCAGGGAACGCAGGCCTACCGACATCGATCGCTATTGACTGGTGACCGCAGAGCGGGACGAAGGTGGGTTTTAGACGTGATCAAGACAGCTGAAAGCACTCCGCCGCACAGGCCGTCCACCCGCGCCTGCCGCCCGAAGACGTCGGGCCGACGGGGATTTCTCCGGATGGCGTTCCTACAGCGGCAGCGCAGATCCGCGGTCGTGTTGCTGCTGGTTGCGTTCCTCACCGGTGGGCTTGTCACGCCCGCGGCGGGCTCCAGCGGCTCCGGGGGTACAACAGGCGACGGAGACGTCGTCGGTACTCCCACATCCCTGCGAAACGTGCCCCCGGTAATATCCAGTGTGGCTACGGGCACATTGCTCGCCTACCACATGCCGGGCATCCAGGGAAAACAGATCAATGCGACGGCCATGCTTTTTGTTCCCACCGGGTCACCACCGCCACACGGCTGGCCCCTTGTCGTCTGGGGTCACGGAACCGTCGGACGGGCACCGGAGTGTGCGCCGAGCGTTCAGCTCCAGGAACACAACACATGGGTTGACGGGCCGAACGACACCCTACTGGCAGCCGTCTTGAAGATGGGCGTTGCCGTCGTCGCTCCGGACTACGAAGGACTGGGTCCCGTGGCCGACGGCGTCAGGGCCGGCCACGGCTATTATCACCTTTCCAGCGCGGGGAATTCGATGATCTTCGCTGCTGTCGCCGCGCAACGAGATCTTGGTAGCAAACTGTCCGGGCAATGGGTGTCGGCCGGGTGGTCGGAAGGGGGTTTCGCATCGCTTGCCGCCGCTTATTATTCCAACGTGGCCAAGAAAGCTGATCCCGACCTGGAGTATCGCGGCGCCATCGCCATCGCCCCGGTTCCGGATATTCGCGCCATGAACAGGGTCCTGTGGCGTGATATTGTCGATGCCTCTCAATTTGGATATGAGCCGACGGGCCGTCAGATCGACCAGCTGGTCTTTGCCAACGCGGAAACCATTTACTTCACGAAGACCCAACGTTATGCAGGCTACCACGTCGACCCGGCCCAGATCTACGGTCCCAATATGTTGAGGTTCTACCAGCAGAACTGGCAGACATGCCTGGCGGACCTGAACGCCCTCGTCCGGCATGATATCCAGAACTACCTGAACGCCGCTCCCTCCCATCGCCTGGACTCTTATCCAGGGATCCACGGCGAGACAGCCAACTCGCTTCCAGAGAACACCCGGTTTTTCGACCAGAACCAGGGGCGGCTCGAGAACTCAACGCTGCCGGGCCCGATCCTCTGGCTGTACGGCACCGATGACATCACCAGCCCGAGCTCTGTCACCTACAACACCGTCAACAAGATGGTGGCCAACGGCAACGACATCAACCTGGCCGTCCTTGAGGGGGCGGGCCACTACGATGTATCCACCGTCGGCCTACCGCTCATTCAGGCACGCCTGAGGCAGCTCTTCATGCTGAGGTGACGTCTGAGGTGCCCACTGAGGTGACGCCAACCCGTCCCCGTTCGTATCCGGGCTCCTGGGATGAAGGGATCGGCGGGCGGCGGCCGCCGCCGCCCGCGCCGACCCACCGCTGGGCGACATCCGCCGGCCCTGGCGGGGGAAGCATCAGGGTGTGCGATGCGCGGTGTTGGGAGCGACCGGCTACATCGGCGGCCGGCTGGTACCGGAGCTGGTGGGCCGGGGGCATGCCGTACGGGCGGTGGCCCGCAGTCCGGGCACGCTGGCCGACGTGCCCTGGCGCGACCAGGTCGACATGGTGGCCGCGGACGTCACCGACGCCGACGGCGTCGCCACGGCCCTCGCCGGACAGGACGTCGTCTACTATCTGGTGCACTCCCTGCACCAGCGCGACTTCGTCACGCTGGACCGCGCCGCCGCCCACACCGTGGCCACCTGTGCCCGCACGGCCGGGGTGCGACGGATCGTCTATCTGGGCGGCATCAGCCCCACCGGCCAGCGTCTGTCCCCGCATCTGGCCTCCCGGGCGGAGGTCGGACGGATCCTGCTCGACTCGGGTGTGCCCACGGTCGTCCTGCAGGCAGCGATCATCATCGGCTCCGGATCGGCCAGTTTCGAGATGTTGCGCTACCTCAGCGAACGACTCCCGGTGATGGTCACCCCGCGATGGGTGCACAACCACGTACAGCCGATCGCGATACGCGACGTGCTGCACTACCTCGCCCACGCCGCCGAGCTCCGCCCCGGCACGGTGAACCGGGGTTTCGACATCGGCGGTCCCGACGTCCTCACCTACCTGGACATGATGCACCGCTACGCCGAGATCGCAGGCCTGCCGCGGCGCCTGGTGCTCCCGGTACCGCTGCTCACCCCGTGGCTGTCCGCGCAGTGGGTCAACCTGGTCACCCCGGTGCCGCGCAGCATCGCCGTCCCGCTCATCGAGTCCGTCATCCACGAGGTGGTCTGCCGCGACCGCGACATCACCGACGAGATCCCGGACCCGCCCGACGGGCTGACGGGCTACGAGCGGGCCGTCGACCTGGCACTGGCCAGGACTCGCGAGGCCGCGGTGCCCACCCGCTGGTCGGGCACCTCGACGCCGCGCGCACCCTCGGACCCACTACCCACCGACCCGAGCTGGTCGGGCGGGACGGTGTACGAGGACGTCCGTGAACGCGGCACCCGGGCCGATACGGGGGCGCTGTGGCAGGCCATCGAGGCTGTCGCCGGTACGCACGGCCGGTGGCGCGTGGAACACATCCAACGGCCCCACCTGCTGCGACTGCGCGCAGAGATGCCGGTGCCCGGCCGTGCCTGGCTCGAGATGTCCGCCACCCCCACCCCCGGCGGCTCGCTCTACCGGCAACGGGCGGTCTTCGAACCGCACGGACTGGCCGGCCACCTTTACTGGAAGGCTGTCGCGCCCTTCCAGAACCTTGTCTTCGGTGGGATGGCCCGCACCATCACAGGTGCGGCGGAACACCAACACCATCGCGTCAATTGATAAACACCTTCCGTTCTGCTAAAATTGCGCTTGGTAATCGAGAACAAGACGTTGGGAGCACATCGAACGATGGCAGAGCGACAGCTCACAGTAGTCGTCTACCACGAGGACGACGGCTTTGTCGCGCAGTGTCTTGAAGTCAACGTGGCAAGCGATGGCGACACCGAGGATGACGCCCTCGCCAACGTCCAGGAGGCCCTGGAACTGTTCTTCGAGGACGGCGACGCCATCGAGACACATCCCGTCTACCAGGCGAAGGTGGCGAAGCTGACGCTGCAAAGTGCCTAACACGCCATCCTCTGAGGAAATCTGCAAAATCCTCGAAAAGCACGGCTTCCGCCTTGCTGGACAGAAGGGCTCTCACCGGAAATACCGGCACGACGGGCCGCCCGGCCGGACCGTGATTGTCCCCATGGGACGCAAGAACATGCGCATCGGAACCTTCCGGTCCATCGTCGGCCAGTCCGGCTTGAGCATCACCGACTTCCTGCCGTAGCACGCCGCGGCACTCGACCCAGGCCTGCGCCGACGAAGACCGCCGCCGCGTCGCCGTCGGCGACATCACCGTCATCGCGGAGACCTGGTACCCACCCGGCCACCCCTACGCACCCGACCGGGCCTGATGGCCGCTTACGCCGTCTGATCTATACGGCGCCCGCGGCCGGTTCAGCCGGCAAGCAGCCGGTTCAGCCTGCCCGCGGCCGGTTCAGCCGACAAGCAGCCGGCGCAGCCACAGCAGCTTCGCCGCCTTCGCGGCCTGCGAGACCGCGGCGTGCGGCGCCAGCATGTCGAACCCGTGGAAACCGCCAGGCCATACATGCAGCTCGGCGACACCACCGGCCTGCCAGATACGCGTCGCGTAGGCGACGTCCTCGTCCCGGAAGGTCTCCGCCGAACCGACGTCGACGAACGCCGGCGGCAGCCCCGAAAGGTCATCGGCCCGCGCCGGCGCCGCGTACGGGGAGACGTCGGGGCCGCCGCGATCGGCGCCCAGCAGCGCCGACCAGCCCGTCGCGTTGGCGGTGTGATCCCACACGCCCCGCCCCGCCATCTGCCGGGCGGAGGGCGTGTCGTTACGGTCATCGAGCATCGGGCACAGCAACATCTGCCCGGCCAGAGTCGGGCCGCCACGGTCCCGAGTGAGCAGCGCCAACGCCGCGGCCAGCCCACCGCCCGCGCTGCTACCCGCGATCACGATCCGAGCCGGGTCGACGCCCAGCTCGGCGGCGTGAGCGGCCGTCCACAGCAGCCCGGCGTAACAGTCCTCCACCGGCGCCGGATGGGGATGCTCGGGAGCAAGACGGTACTCCACGGAGATCACGACCAGGCCCAGCTCCTGCGCCCAGTCCAGCGTCTCCGGGACACCCAGCCGATTGTTGCCGATGATCATTCCACCACCGTGCATGTAGTACAACGCCGCGTACGGCGCGCTGGCCGCCGCGGGTCGGCACACCAGCAGCGACACGTCAGGCGCTCCGGGCGGACCGGGCACCGCCACGTCCTGGACGTCGAACGCGCCACCACGCGCCAGCTCCTCGTCCGCCATGACCATCCCGCCCATGGCCTCGCGAAACCCCGGAATCATCTCCGGCGTCACCGACGACGGCAGGTAAGCCCCGAGGGCCTCCAGCGCCGCCACCAGCTCGGCGTCGAACGGAGGCGGCGAGCCGACGGGCATACCCTGCGATGTGGATGGCGGTGCCCCGATGGTCATGGATTCTCCCGATCGCCACGAACGCTGCTGTACGACAACGAGAAGCATCCTCTCCACGGACGATCCAGGTGAAAAGGCGCCGACCGCCGGGTATCGACCGCCAGCCGGCGGCCTGGGCAGCCCGCAGCGCAGCGTCGAAATCCGTGGCCCACCAGGCCAGCTGATGGAAGCCCTCGTGCCCGGACGCGAGGAACTCGGTGTAGATGCTGGGCGTGTCGCCTTCCTGGTGGATCAGTTCGATCTGCAGATCGCCGGTGTTGGCGAAGGCGACCGACAACGTCACCTCGCAGGGCTGGCCGCGATAGAGCCCGCTCTGCGGCCGTCCGCGCAGGACGTACCAGGGGCCGACACCCATGCTGAGCCAGGCGGCCACCGCCTGGTCGAGGTCACGGACGACATAGCCGAGCTGGCGCACGACTCCCGGCAGTGCGGCTGACTCATAGGACGGGTGCATCGACCGCTCCTCTGGTGTGATGCGGGTCCGGGCCGGATCCGCGGGCCGGTGGTGACGAGTCCCTCGGCACCGCCCGCACCATCTCAGCGTCGCCGGTAACCGAGGGCGGGCGGAATCAGCCTGGATATACAAATGATATCTGGTCGCTGAGATCACGAATCCGAAACTGGCCGAGCATCGGCACGTTCGAGAGGAAAGCCCATGACGTCCCGACCGCCGCTGGCCGAACAGCTGGACCTGGCCCCACACCCCGAAGGCGGGGGCGGCCTCAACCGGTCAGCTGTTCGCTCTACCGTCCTGGCGCTTTAACTGGTGAACCTCAGTAGCGTCGTGACGACGATAGGTGAACTCAACACCCTGCGCCAAGTCACCGAAATCCTCGACGGTGACGGACTCCGCTTTTCCGGCAAGCACGAATAGGAGGTGCCGTACCGTCCAGGCCCCTTCGTAGCGATTGCCGAACTTGTCGGCCTCACCACCAGACCTTGGACTCACGATACCTCCTCACCCATCCCCAGCCGGAATAGACTGCGAGTCAGCATATATGAATTCTCTCCAACTTTATTCTTATTTTGAACCAGTTTGGGCGTATGTCAATGTGGCCTTGCCTAACGTGCGTACCCATCCTGTAGATACTGCACGCGCCCCGTCTTCAGTGCGTCGAGCGCCACCGCCAACCGTCGCCACACGTACGGCCGCAACCGTTGCTGCGCCTGCTCGGGCGTGCAGAACTCGAACGCCGACAGCTCTTCGTCACGCAGCTTGAGCCCAGCGATCTGCTCGTCGCTCAGCTCGCCGCCGCCGAAGACGAAGGCGAGCAGGTCATCCCACGGCCCATGTGGCGATACCCAATCGACCACGAGCAATCCGCCCACATGCACGTCCAGGCCGAGTTCTTCCTTCAGCTCACGGCGCACGGCCTCGTGCGGCGGCTCGTTGGCCTCGGCCATGCCGCCCGGCGTGTCCCAGTTGGGCTTGTACTGCGGATCAACGAGCAGAATCCGGCCCGCGTGGTCGCGCAGGATCACGTCAGCGCTGACTCGCTTGCGTGGTTGCTTCGCGTTGCCCTCTGCCAAGTACGCCTGCCAAGCTTCCGGGTCACGCTCATACAGCGGAGCGTCAGCGTTCACCATCTCTCCCCGAGCGCCGTTCCATCGCCACGTCCGTCCTGTGTGAGCCACTGGTAGAGCCACACCCGCTCCCTGAGCGCCTCATCGAGGCAGCTCAAGAACTCGGCCACCACCCGAGTACCCCGGTGCGGCTCCAGCAGGCGCTTGAGATCAAGAAGCTGCTGGATGACGAGATAGGAGCCGAGCTGCTGGGTCGCGTCCAGCACCTCCTGAGCCACGGCACAGGCTTCGTCGGGCCTGCCTTGGGCAATGAGCACAGTTACAAGGATGAGCTGCCCGAATGCCCGGCTGCGTGTGCGGTCCCCCGGCCGCAGCTCGATGACACGCTCCGCTTGCCGTTCCGCCTGAGTCAGGTCTCCGAGTTGGCGTAGGCACCGGGCGGCCTCGTTCGCTAGTGAGCCTTCATCGAAGTGGCTCACCCATGGCGACCGTTCCTCGACCGGCTGCGCTTCAAGCACCCGCTCCGCCTCGGTGAGGAGCTGCGTGCAGTCGTCGAATCGTCGCAGCACTGCAAAGCCACGAGCCTGCATCGCAAGGAGACGAGCTTCGAGTTCAGGCAACCGCGGACCACGGGCCAGCACTTCACGTCCTCGTCGCGCGTACTGGATGGCGTCGGCCGACTTGCCCTGGTGGTGGGCTAGATGGCTCATGCTGGCCAGGATGTGTATGCCGAGCTGCCGGTCGTTCCCGAGCTTGACGAGATCAAGAGAGCGCGCAAAGTGCTGCCCGGCGGCTTGGTCCCGCCCGGCGTCGTGAGCCATCCACCCAGCCATCTCGGTCAACGCGGCTGCGGCCGTGAAAGCCAACCTTCCATCGCTGCCGTGATCGACTCCGAACATGCGTGGCGCGACCTCAGCTTGCAGGTACTTGACGACCGTGGCGTAGAGATGACCGCCGCCGACCTGGCGATCCGCCGCCCGGAATGACTGTATCGCGGAGGCGTAACCATTGCTGCTGCCAAGCGGCAGTCTGAATGACGGAGCCTGAAGCAATACGGGCCGCGGCGGGGCTTGCTGCGGTATAGTCGCCATCTCTCCCTCGGTCATACGGACGTTGCCATTTGCAGGCAGCTCACCGGGCAATTTGAACCACAGTAGATGCTCGGGAATGCGAAGCGTCCGTGCCCAATGCGTCAGGCTGTCGAGATGGCGGACGGGTGCGCCGTTCTCGATACGACTGATTTGCGCTTGCGTCAGGCCGAGCCAACCGGCGACAACACCCTGCGGAATGCCGTCTTTGCCGTATACGGCGATGTGCTGCGGGTGTTTGCGATACGCCCGCGAGACGTGGCCGATGTGCTGCGCAGTGAAAGCATCCCGAAACTGATCGGTATCCCAGAAATCATCAGGCAAGTCCGGCGGCTGAATGATGAAGTCTCGGGCCTTGGTCTGGCACGGGGCGCACTGGCTGCTCTTGTTGTCGCGGGCAAGGCGCGTTCCGCAGCGGCAGTAACGTGCCGGGCGGTTCGCGTCCATGATCGTCCTGATCTCCGGGTGCGGCATCCTGACCAGCAATTCTAGAGCCTGGTCCACCCTACGCGGCGAACGACATACACGGCATGTATGGCGTGTATACCCCCGCGATCATGCCCGGTACGGCCCAGCCAGGCCACTCTCTGGTTACCCGGACACGTCCCCAACCAGGGAGAACGATCCATGACCCGCCAAACATCGGCTCCGGCCGCACCGATCGTCGCTGACTACTTCCCGCCGGAGCTGCGGCAGCTGTGCCGGACCGCAGTACGGGTACTGCACGAGCACATCGAGGTGGGCGGCCTATGCGTGGTCTGCGGCGTGAGCTGGCCCTGCGAGTCCACCCGGCTCGCGGATCACAACCTGACGCTGCTGTGAGTGTCCGTCCGAAGTCGACCGGACCGGCAATGCTGCTCCCCGAAGCCGTCGCCGGTCTGGCTCTCCAAGTGCCTCCTGGAGGGGCGCCGCTAACCATGCGACCACTTGTCTACGGCTACATCCGCCTCAGCCCGGCCGACCCGCAAGACATCGGTGACTGCCTGATGCGCGATCTCGCGGCTTACGCTGATCGAGAGGGGCTAACCCTGGCTGGCGTCTTCACCGACCGCGACGAAGGAGGCAACGACCAGCTTGGCCGTTCAGGCTTCGTCGTCATGGTCGAGTCGCTGCGCCGCCCTGGCGTATCTGGTGTCCTCATTCCCTCGCTCACGCATTTCTCGCGCTTTCCAGGCGTGCATCAGGCAATGCGCGCGCTGATCGAGCTGGAAACCGGCGCGCGGGTCTTCGTCATGAACCAGCCATCGGAGGAACGCCATGACGCTCCTGGCCGAACGACCAACGCGGCAGGCAATGACCCATACCCGACCTCCTGAGTTTCGCCTGCGTAGTGAGATGCAGTTTGCGGCGCTGCCAACCGCCGTCGTGTGTGCGCAACTCTTTGTCACATACGCCCTTGATGCCTGGCGGCTTGATGCGCTAGTCCCAGCGGCACACGACATTGCAACCAAGTTGGTCATGCGAGCCGTGAGGACAACGGGCATCACTGACCCACACCCACGCCGGGTGGAGCTGGATGATCTGAAACTCATCGTCGTGCGGCTCCTCGTGATCGAGCAGCGGCTCATTATTGAGGTGGCGGACAGTGACCCGACGTTCGACCTGAGCGCCGAGGGCGGCGGCTTGGACGCCGTGCCGCGCTTGTGTCGGCGCTGGAATTACTACGCGGCGAAAACAGGCGGCAAGGTCGTCTGGGGCGAGTTGCTGCTGAGCACATCCGCACCCGCACTCGACCAGATGCAAGAGCTTGCCCTGTCGCCGCTCCCCAAGCGAGTGCCGAATCGAGAGCCGGTCGATCCGATAGAAGTCATGGACGACCCCGGCATGTTGCGCCGGGTCTGTGATGGCCTGCGCGCAATAGATGACGACTCGCCCGGAGGTGACGACATGAGATAATCCCGTCAACCAAGCACGTCAATAGTTCGGAGGATTCGTGGCCAACGCATTCGATTTCGTGATGACCGAGCACGCCGCATGGTTGCCTACTGATGACGGCTGGCAGCGGGTGTTCGTCTCGCCGGACGGTGGCCGCTGGCTGGCCACGGTGCAGGGCGGCACGTTCAAGCTCGACGCGCTAAGGAACGAGATGACTACGCCCGCCCACGATGTCTTCACGTTGTCGAATAACGTAGCCGACAAGGCCCCCGAGTTGGCGACCGCCCTTCGCGGCCTCGGCTCCGTTCTCCGCTTCCGCAACGCTGACCTCTGGGACGCCATCAGCATGGCGATTATCCGGCAGGTCATCCGCGCCGGGCAGTCAAAGAAGCTGTACCGGGCGTTCTGTGAAGCGTATGGCGAACGTATCACACTGCCGAACGGCGGCACGTACGCACTCTTTCCGACACCCGAGACTGTGCTTAGTCTAAGTAGTGAGCAGTTTAGCTCTATCGGTATGGCTTTTAAGCGTCGTCCATTGATGGCAGCGGCCGAGGCGTACCGAGAGCAGGGCGCGAAGTGGCGGGAGCTTGCCCCCGATACGCTGATCGCCGAACTCCAGACCGTGCCGCGCATTGGCCCGTGGACCGCCCACGCCGCCGTGGCCGACTGGAGTAATGACTGGTCGCTCTACCCCTACGCCGATCTCGCGGTACGGACCTGGGCCAAGCGAGCTGCACCCTCCCACGACTGGCCGAACGACGAGCCGACCTTCGGCCAGACCTGGCGTGCGCTCGCTGGCGAACATCTCTGCTCGCTCACGCTCTTGACGCTCGCTTGGGGTTCTCAACATGGAGATATCGGCTGACCGTGCCGTGGCTGGCGCGGACCTTGCTCGCCCGCTCGACGCCCTTTTCATCAACGCACCGCTGCGCGACTACAGCCTCCGCCCGCGCATCAACGACTTCACCTTGCCCGTGCTCGGCATGGGCTACATCGCCACCTACGCCAAGGCTCACGGCTTCAACGTCGGCGTTATCGACGCGGAAGCCCTGGGGCTAGGCCTTGACCAGACCGCACAACTCGTCAACCATCTGTCGCCGCGCTGGGCGGGCTTCAACTTGCTCGCGCCGACGTACGAGATCAGCGCCTGTATCGCGTCGGGACTTGATCCGTCGATCAACGTCATGGTCGGCGGGCATCAGGCCAAGGCCATGCCGACCGAGACCTTGACCGATCCGCGGTTTGCACGCTGCGAGGCCCTGGTACTCGGCGAGGGCGAGACGCGCGTGGTCGAACTACTCAAGGACAAGCGCTACCGCTCCACGCTGCCCGGCGTGATGTGGCTCGACCCTGTGATGAAGATGCCGGTCACGGGCGGCGGCCCGGGAAGGGGACACCACCTCGCGCCCGACATCGACAGTCTGCCTTTCGTAGACCGCACGTTTCTCACGGACGACCCGTACCGCGCCGGCGACGGGCGGCTGGAGGCCAACATGGTCGGCGCTCGTGGTTGCCCGTACGACTGCTCGTTCTGCGGCGCGGCCGTCAGCGCCAACCCGGAGATCACTATTCGGACGCGCACCCCCGAGAACATCATCGAGGAGATGCGCGAGCTGGACCAGCGCTACGGCGTGACCGCCTTCCGGTTCGTTGACGACCTGTTCCTCGGCTATGAGCGCTTCATCCGTACGTGCATGGCTGCCTTCACTCAAGCGGGCATCGGACGGCGCTACGTCTGGGACGCCACAGGCCGCATCAACATTCTGCACCGGATGAGCGACGACATGGTGGAGCTGCTGAAGCTCAACGGCTGCCGCGAAGTGGCACTCGGCATCGAGTCCGGGAGCGGGCGCCTGCTGAGGTACATGGGCAAGCGGATCACGCCGGACATGACGCGCTCCGTGGTGCGTCGGCTGACGGAGCGAGGCATCTCGGTTAAGGGGTACTTCATCCTCGGCTTCCCGACCGAGACCCGCGAGGAGCTGAGCGAAACGGTGCGCCTGGTCTACGACCTGTGGGACATCACGGCGCACCAGCCTGGACGCTTCCGGGCAAGCGTCTTCGAGTTCCGGCCTTACCCCGGCACGCCGGAGTGGCAGCGGCTCATCGCAAGCGGGAAGTACAGCCAACAGCAGCTCCTCGACTACACGGCCGTGGACCTCACGGCGGGCGGCGTGGATGAGGCCATGCGCGGCCGGGATGAGTTCAACTTCTCGGTCAACATCCAGTTCGGGGAGGCAACCGTGGACGAGGTGCGAGCCCGGCTTACTGAGCTGTCGCGCGAACAGTTCCAGCGTTCGACGGCGGTGGCCGCATGAATCCGAGACCTGGGCTCTTCGTCGTTGTCGAAGGTCCAAGCGGCGTCGGCA
>NZ_CAUVXL010000014.1:41098-64397 GCF_963555915.1 Protofrankia sp. Cas4 | reverse complement strand
GGATCTTCTTTGTTCGATCAAGAAAACGAGATCACCGCAGGTCACAACCATGATCGGATGTGGGCCGCCAGGGGCTCGAACCCTGAACCCGCAGATTAAAAGTCTGCTGCTCTACCTATTGAGCTAACGGCCCGCGGACCCTGATCGTACCTGTCGAACCGACCTGCCACGATGCCAGGATGCGACAGATGCGCGATGCGACAGATGCGCGATGCGACAGATGCGCGATGCGGCGGGCGACAGGTGAATGACCTGGCGACCGCAGGGCATGTATGCGGGTCCGTCCCGCATGCCTCGGTCGGTCTGGCGCGACACGCGGGCCGCGTCCGACCCGACTGTCGATGCCATGGGACGACCCCGCTTTACTGGTAGGCACAGTGCCTACCTCCCGATCATCCTGCCGCCACGCGTCGGGCCGGCGTCCGCTGGACGCGCTGGCGGTTGGTCCGGTCGACCCGCCGATCGCGACGCGTGGTTGCCGCGTGCCCGGCGCTGTCACCATCGTTCGACAAAGCGCCATCATCCGACGGCTCGAGCCTGCCGACATCACGCGAGAACCGGGATGACGTTCGCGATCCACGCGGACGGCCTGACCAAACGCTACCGGCACCGGACCGTGGTGGACTGCCTCGACCTCCAGGTGGCGACCGGTGACCGGTTCGGTTTCCTCGGCCCGAACGGATCGGGTAAGTCCACGACCGTCCGGATGCTGCTCGGCCTGGTGCGCCCGAGCGCCGGCACCGTCAAGATTCTCGGCCGGAGCATGCCGCGTCATTCCCGGCAGGTACTACCCAAGATCGGCGCTCTCGTCGAGGCGCCCGCGTTCCACACCTTTCTGTCCGCCCGGGTCGAGCTGACCGCGCTCGACGCCGCCGGCCGGGGCGGTGCTCGGCGTTCCCGCCGGCGACGGATCGAGGACGCCCTGGACAGGGTCGGGCTCGGCGACATCGACGACCGACCGATCAGCAGATTCTCGCTCGGGATGAAGCAGCGCCTCGGTCTCGCCGCGGCCCTGTTGCGCCGGCCTCGTCTGCTGATCCTGGACGAGCCGACGAACGGGCTTGATCCGCAGAGCATTCGGGAGATCCGCGACCTGCTGCTCGAGCTGAACGCCGAGGGAACGACCGTCTTCCTGTCGTCGCACCTGCTCTCGGAGGTCGAAATGCTCTGCACCGAGACAGCGATCATCTGTGACGGCCAACTGGTCGCCCACGACTCCCTTGATGCGCTGTGCGGGCCGACCGGTCGGGTCACCCTGCGCACCCCGGACTCCGACCTCGCGGCGCACCTGCTCGAACGGGTACTCGAAGGCCGCGACGGGCATTCCCTGGTCGCCCGGACGCAGAACCCGATGGCACTCAACGCCGCGCTGGTCTCGGCCGGCGTGCGCGTCTCCGAACTGGTGGTGGAACGACGATCACTCGAGGATGTGTTCCTGGAGCTGACCGGCAACGATCACGATGGTGCCCTGCAATCCGTCCTGGATGACCGATGATCCGTGTTGAGATCCAGATCTTGCTTATGCGGCGACGGACCTGGGTGTCGGTGCTGATGCTCGCGACGCTTCCAGTGATCGTCGCGCTCTTTTTGAAGGTCAGCGGAGTCGGGTCGGGGGCAGGGAGCCCGGCCTTCCTCACCGAGGTCATACATAACGGAACGTGGCTCCCGATCGCGGCCCTCGCCCTCGTCCTACCGCTGTTCCTACCGGTTGCGGTCCTGCTGCTGGCAGGTGAGGCGATCGCGGGCGAGGCCGCTGCGGGCACGCTGCGCTACCTGCTTATCCGTCCGGTCGGCCGGGGCCGGTTGCTGGCCGCGAAACTGGTCGGGATCATCGTCTATCTCGTGATCGCAGTGACCGCGGTGACCACGACCGCCTTCGCGGTCGGCTGGGGGTTGTTCGGGTTGGCGCCCATCAAGCCGCTGTCCGGCGCCGGCCCGCCCCTTTCCCTGTCGGAGGCGGCCATCCGGATCGCGCTGTCAGCGCTGTTCGTGGCCGCATCCATGCTCGGCATCGCCGGCGTGGGACTGTTCCTGTCGGTGGTCACCTCGACGCCGCTCGCGGCCACGCTCGGCGCACTCGGCGTCCTGGTCACCGCGGGAGTGCTCGACCAGCTCCCGGCCGCCGCAGCCATCCAGCCGTACCTGCCGACCCACTACTGGATGGGGTTCATCGACCTGTTCCGCGATCCGGTGAGCTGGGTGAACATCAGACGTGGGCTGGCCCTCGAGGGCTGCTACGGCGCGGCGATGGTCATCCTTGCCCGGATTGTCTTCGGAACCCGGGACATCACGAGCTGACAGCTGTCATGCGCTGACCGCGGTCCCGAGGTGGTGCCCTCACGAGCTGACGCGGCCCGCTGCGGCGGCTTGGCGGCTACCGGCGCGCGTCCGCAGCGGGTTCGGTCCGATGATCGCCGCGAACCGGCGCAGATACTCGTACTCGAGGCTCAGCATCCGCGCGGTGTGTGTGTCGAACGCATCCCTGGTGCCGTGCAGGAATGCATCGTGGCGGGTCGCGTGCAGCTGGTCCACCTCGCGGACGAGATCCTCGTCCGACAGTTGGGCCGCCGGGATGCCTTCGGGACGGTGCTTCATACCGACTGGCATACCCACTCCGGCGGGGCCGGTCACCTGTCTGTCACCACCAGAGCGGATCCAGATCCGCCAGGACGACGGCGGCGAGGTCGGTGAGGTCGCGTTCCACCCGGTTCTGACGCAGATACGCACTGAGATCGGCGACGCGCCGGGCGTACCCGCGATCGGCGCACAACGGGCCGGGGCCGAGCGCGCGCCCCACCCGGTCGAGGACCTCGGTCGCGCCTGCCTCGATGTTCGCTCGCACCCGTAGCGCGCGCCTGCGTGCGGACCCACCGACATCATCGGGATCGGCGTCCATGTCGCGGGCTGCTGTCTCCAGGACGCAGCGCATCGCCATCAGGACCGCATCCACGCGACCCAGGTGTTCCAGCGCGTGGATGTCGAGGCGCCGGCCGGTTCGGCCGGTTCGGCCGGTTCGGTCGGTTCGGCCGGCGAGATGACCCGCCTCTCCTTCGTGATCGGTGTGGCCGGCGGCGAACAGCGTTCGGGCGACACCTGTCGCGCCGCCGAACCAACATGCCGCGATATCCACTTTGGTATGCCAGAAGATCGGCTGGTCGAGGTATGCCGCGTCCGGATCGGACCCGCCGGTCGACCCGGTCGACCCGGTCGACCCGGTCGACCAACCAGACTCACCCACCGGGATGGCGGGTGCCCCGTCGAACAGGACGGTCGCGGTGTCCGCGCCGGTCATCGCCTGGGACGCCGATCCGTCTGATCCGTCTGATCCCGCTGTTGCCACGGCAACGTTGCGCTCATTGAGCCGGACGGCGAACAGCCCGATCGTGCCTTCGCGCGTATCTTCGCCGCCGTCCGTGATGACTCTGGCCGCGACCAGCGCGTGGGTGAGCACGCGCGCACCCGGGCAGGATGACCTGACGCCATGTACTGTCCAGCCGCCACGACCTCGACGGGCGACCAGCGAACCGATCGGCTCCTCCGTCGCCCACAACCCCCATCGCTGATCATGTTCGGGTGCCGGCCCAGCCGAATCAATCAGGATCGCCGCTGCGCTGGTGTGGGCCTGTGCGAGTCGAGCCAGCGTGACGTCGAAGGCAGCGAGATCGGCGAGCGCACGCCAACGCGCAGCGGTGGCACCCGCCGCGGGCAGTGGAAGATCAAGCCGTCCGGACGCGATAAGCGCTGTGAATGCCCCACCTACCCTCGCGGGAGGGCACGGCCTTCCCATCGGCGTCCGGCCGGTGGCCGTACCGATTGGCCGCCCCGGGACGTCCAGTGGAACGTCCACAGGCATGGCCAGGGGAATGTCCAGCGACGCGGCAATCGGGAGGCTTGTTATCATCAGAATTCACCCCAGGTCATGCGCGCGGGCGGCTGTTCGGCGGTGACAGCGGCAGTTGGCGCCAATGGCTGCCCGTGCGTGTCACCCATGCGTCGGACGGTCATGTCCTGGTTGCTCTCCCATCCCGCAACCGCCAAACATGACTTGCCGAAAATGCTGTAGGTACAGGAGGTGCAGTATGTGCTGCAATATCATCATTTATACGTCATGATGGGCACCGGTAGTTGCCACCTGATCTGCCGGCCACCGCACCCGGATGTGCGGATGGGAGCCTGGGGGGCATCATTCCAGGGCAACACGTTTCTGTGGGAAGGGAGACCGTGATGGTCGACGCCCATGCCGCGGTGGAGGGGTTCCGCCCGAGCAGTAACGGGCTGCCCTTCACCAACGATTTTCCAAAGCAGCCCGTGCTGAAGATTAATCTTCCAGGTGTCGGGCCGGTACCGATCGGTGACGCCAGTCGCGGTTTGTGCGGTGGCATGATCTACACGACGCGTGATCTTTTCGAGGCGAAGCTGACTCCACCGGTGTTGAAGGAACCACCTGCGCCGGACTCACCGCTGTACCGCTACATCGTCCGCCGGCTGTTCGACAGCTTCGACATCCCGCGTGGCGTCGCGCGCTACTACCAGCTCATGGCCACTCCGGATGCGGACACGACCCGGTCCTCGCTGACCCTGCGCGGTTCCGGGCGCATCACGGTCGTGAACGAGTGGCCGCGGGTTCGGCTCGACCTCGACCGCGGCGTCCTGGCCCCGCTCGGTGTCATCACGCTGCGCTCCTACGATCCGTTCCAGCTTGGGTCCAGCCATCAGCTCCTGGCATACGCCTACGAACAGCGACGAACCGCGGTCACGCTCCGGGTCTACGATCCGAACACACCCGTGGAGCACGCCGACGACGTGACGCTGTCGTTCGACGTGGCGTACCCGACCGGACCGGTCCCGATCGCACACAACCTGGCCATCGGCGGACGTCGGGTACGGGCCTTCTTCCTCTCCCGCTACCGCTGGGCGAACCCGCTGCCGGCGCTGGCCGACGCCTGAGGGCCGCCGGGCCACGTGAGGGAGGTGCCCAAGCGATCTGGAACCCGTTTGTCGCCGGCGGCCCGTCACCTCTATGCTTGCAGTGGTCCCAACGGTAGACGTTCTGGGTAAGTTGTAGATCAAGCCTGGTCGTCGTCGCCCGCCCCCATCGTCTAGCGGCCTAGGACATCGCCCTTTCAAGGCGGTAGCACGGGTTCGAATCCCGTTGGGGGCACCACCCCAAGACCTGCAGAGGGCCCCCTGAACCGGGCAAACCTGGTCAGGGAGCCCTCTTCGTCTGTCCGGCCACATCCGACCGTCACCGGCCCCCGGTGGGTGATCGTGTCGAATACGTGCCCAAGTTCCCGGCGTCACCGGTTTTGTGGGCGACTCGACACCACCGATACCCAGACCCGGGACTGACCCTGTCCGCGACCAGCGACCAGCGACCAGCGACCAGCGACCAGCGACCCTCCGGGGGATCCCAGCCGGGTACAGGATCCCCCGCGGGTGACGGCCGTAGGTGGGAAGTGCCGCTCCGGTGACCGCAATGACCTACCGTCCGTGTCCTCGGCGCTGCGAGATGCGGCGACCCACCGCAGCGCATCCCGTGCCTCGTCGGAGACGTCCTCCCTGTTGCGCAGGATGTGTTGAAGGCCCTGCGACGCAGCGCTGACCCCCGGCGTAGCCGAACGACGCGAATACGCCCCTACGCATGCGCCCGGGCGCACCATCCGCGCCGGGCGTAAGGCGATCCCGTTCGCGGCCCGGCGACGGCGTCGGGTTGGGTCGGCAAACCTAGCCGAGCTGGATGTTGGTATCGGCATCAGGGTCCGCGCTCGTGCTGATGCAGGTGACGGCTATTGTGCACAGCTCGTCGGAACGGTTGGCCCACCGGTGGAGGGTTGCGCGTTGGACGAGGCAGTCGCCTTCGGACAGGGTGGCCGTGCGCCCATCCTGGGTGTCCAGGTCGATCGTTCCAGACATCACGACGACGTAGTCGATGGTGTCCGTCTTGTGCATGGGGCTCTCGGTGTGCGGTTTGAAGATGCAGAGCTGGAACAGCGAGCCGCCCGCTGCCGGTTGACTGAGGGGTGCGTCGGGCGGGTTCTCTTCGAGCCATCGTGGGTGACGTCCGCGGGCATCTCGGTGGTGAGCCAGAGCTGGTGCATCGTCGCAAGACCGACGTCGAACGAGAGGCTGGCCGGTTTGTCCGACGAGACCGTCGAGCGACCTTCCCCATCGACCCCGATGATCACGCGGCGTGGTGTGGGCGCGACGTCGGCTCCGGTGGACTGCCGTTCGCCCGCGGACCCGCGGAGCTGGTGGACCGCCTCGCGCAGGTGTCCGGCCCCCTGCGTCCCACCTTCGGACAGGCTGCCCCCGTGGGTGTTGACGAGCACCCGGTCGTCGATACGGATCCGGTTTTCGACGCTGCTCCAGGACTTCTCGAGGAACGGGCCGGCCTCGCCTTCGCCGCAGAACTCGAGTGATTTGAGCCAGAGCAGCGACAGGATGGTGAATCCGTCGTAGGGGTAGAGCAGGTCGACGTCCGCGCGAGTCAGGTCGCTGCGATCCGATTTCCGCGGGGGCGCTCAACTCCTATCCAGGGTTCGGTTCGTACTGCGCGAGCAAGGCTGGGGCTGTCGGGCTTGTGCGTTCGATGGCCTACGACTGGGGCACCTATGGTATTCGCGTCAACGCACTCGCCCCCACACACGGTATGTCACCCAACCTGTCGCTTCCGTCGGATGCCGCCGTCGTCGGCATGTCGCGTGCGGAGAGCTCGCTCGCGAAGAGTGGTGACCCATGGGACGCGTCGACCATGTTCCCCGGGCCGCTCAAGGTCGACCGGCCGCCCTCCCTCGGGGACAACGCCGCAGTAGCAACATTCCTCGCCTCCGACGCAGCTCAGTACATGTCGGGCGTGACGATTCCTTCGTGCGACGGAGGAAGCTTTGCCAGGACCTCGATCCAGATCCCTGAAGACTGGTCCGTTATGGACCACGTCTGACCATGAGCGCCGAGCAGTCACCCGGGCTCAACGAACCCAACCCACTCCACGACTCCCGGTCTTAGGAAGACGGCGCAACCCCAGGGTTATTGATCTAACTGTCGGCATCGAGTCAGGCCTGCGAAAGCCGGCCGGGCGCCGGCCTGCATTCGTGGTGGCGCGGGCCAAGGAGGCTCCTGCAAGGGGTCGGTGTCCCTGCTGTGGCCCGCGGCCACTGGTCGATCTCAAAGTCCTACTGGCGGCTCGCAGCGAGGTCGTCAGCGTCGGTGCGGGCGATGGCCGCGTCGACGATGGCGTACTCTGCCCCGTCGAGGACGGAGAGCGCTAGGTCGATTGCGTCGACGGCGTCCTGCTCAGCCACCTCAGCATGGTGCTGCGCCTTGCGGACGTCCCGCTCGTTTCGTCGCCTGTCGGCATCTGCGCGCACCTCGGCGAACCGCTGCTCTACCGACGAGCGCACCGCATCCCACTGTGGCTGCATGCCGGCCTTCGCCTCTTCGGCCTTGCCCGTTGCCTTGGTCTTGGCGGCTGTGACAGAGGTCGTCAGCGCGGTTCGCTCTGCCTCCAGGCGCGCGCGGTTCTTCTCCCGCGCCGCGCCCACCACGTCATCGACCTTCCTCGCTCGGTCGGAAAACTCGCTGAGCTGCTCAGACAGCGCCTTCATAGTTGACCCTCCTTCTCGGTCGCTTGGCCCTGGGCCTCGCGGATCGGTTGGCTGCCTCCAGCCGACCCGTACCCGCCCCCGAGGTTCTGTATCCGGATGCCTTCGCCTGACAGCCGTCGCGACCAGGGCGAGGGCGTCGGTGAGTTCGGTGATCTCTCCGACGCGGTCCTTGAGGAGGTATCCCACTCCGCTGCCGGTGATCCCCGTGAGGGACGGTGTTCAATAGAGATCGCCGGGAAGATCCAGAGCGTTCCCCGCCCCCTGATCGGAGTTTCCATGCGCGCGCGTGCCCGACAGTTCCTGAGTGAGCGCCTCCGATGGCTCTCCAGATGTGTCCGTTGGATCTGGAGACTGGTTCTCAGGGTCGGAGGCGGGGCCGGAACAGCTGTCCGCACCCTCGGGCGTCCGGTCGTCATCCGGTTCAATCGGTTCCTCGGCTGGGTGGTCCGCAAAGCCCAGCGGCAATCGATCAGTAACGTCTCGCCGACGGAACTGATGCGTCTGCCCCAGGGGAGTAGGACTGCTGTCACCGAAGACCTGTCTGTGGACAACCCCTGGTTGAACATGGCCCAGTCGGGTCTTGTCTTCGGGGCCAGCGTGATCGGGATCCCAGGCGCCGACAGCGCCACCCAACTGCTCTTGGGCGTTCTCATGGTCTCCGATCAGCAGAGCGCCCATTTGAAGAGACTTCTGAAGATCGCCGAGGCGGAACGGCTCGGCGACGCCCGGACAGGCGACGATCTACTCGCCCAGGCCCTGCGCTTCGAGGCCCGCGGCGATGCCGAGGCCGCGATGCGGAACATCGAAAAAGCCTCCGACAGGTACCTCGCCGCCAAGAACAAATCCCTGGCCGACAGCGAATACGCGCTCCTGGCGATCCGTCTGGCCTTCGCCTGGAGCCTGCTACGCGATGTCGAGGAGAGCCAGCACTGGCTGACCACAGCGAAAGAACGCCAGCGCACGGTCCTCACCAACCTCCAAGCACTGGGCAACGACCGCCGACTGCTCCCGGACCGCTGGACCATACCGCTCCCCATCCTGGTCGTGGCCCTGATCCCCGTCTTCTACATCGGCTACCCGGTCCTGATCTCGTTCAAGATCCGACGGGTGTGGAAGGCGGAGAACACCCGCACCCTCCTTGCAACCCAGACCCGCATCTACAACCACCTGCAGGTGATCGGGACCCAGATGTTCGGAACCCTGCCAGAGCCGGTCCGCGCACTCCTCACCACCCCCGACGGCGGCATGACCATCGACCCGCCACTCCCCACCCCGGCCCCGGCCCCGGCCGACTGAAACACCAGAGCCGGACGAAGCGTGCCTGGATCGTGGAGGCCATCCAGCGTCTGCCACACGCCAGGGCGTCGCAACAATCCGCCGGGCGCCTACCACCGCATGTCGCCGTTCGTCCGATGGGCCTTCCTGGCCATCAGGTCCCCGGCGATTCCTCGATCCAGGTGGTCAAAAATGCTGCACCGTGAGCCCGCGCTCGATCGCCAAGGTCTTCAGCTTCGGCACATCCCGCACCATGCTCATGCTGAGGACGTCCAAGAACGGATCTCCCCACTGTTGACCCGCACCCGGGTCCGAGGGCCTGGTGAACAAGCGCAACGCCGCCTGGCGTCCTTGTCGCTCGCGCTGATCGTCAGCGGGCAGCATCCTGGAAGACCACCGCCGATCTGATGGACATTACCGCGACCACCTTCTCCCAGAACCCGCTCATGCAGCTTGACGTGCACGACGCGCTCGGCTTCCGGAACGGTGTCGTCGCGTTGGGGCAGCGACTCATCGACCGGGGGCTGGTCGACTACACCGCCAGCCGAGCCGCCTCGCACGACCTGACCGTCATCCCGCCCGAGGTATGGGCCGAACATCCGGAGCCGATCAGCCGCCGTGACGATCGGCCGATAACCCGACATCACCTTCGCCTCGGCGGCTCCATTCGACGATGGACCATCGACGATCCCTCAGGCAGACCGACTCCCGAGGTTCGTGAGATCCGCAGGGAGATCGACCTTCACGTCCAGCTGCTGTTCACCGAGCTGCTGCTCTCCTCGAATCGGCTGTAACGCATGAGTATCACTCAGCCGCGGGTTGCTACAGCGGGCTGGTTACTGGTGTCGATGAGTACTGTCAGGCCGTCGGCCTAGGCATCGCGTCGACGCCGCAACCAGTCGGTGATCGGCAAGGTCCACCATCCCAGGGCGGTCCGGCGTTGGCTGTAGCCGATCGACTATGCCGATCCCGTACGGATTCTGCGGTCGTGCCCAGATGGCCAGGGCGCTCGGCGGGGCCTCCCCGAGAAAGCGCACCGGGCGGGCTGGCGATCTCGAGGCACCCGCCGCAAGCGCCCTCGACAACCGAACTAGACGGCCACACCCGATGCGCAGTACGGGCCGAACAGAACGGAAACACTCAGCGGCTCCCCGGCCACCGACACCACCGTGGTACCAGAAAATTGGTCGCCGCAGGTTCCGCTTGCCTGACCGCATCAGGCTCCCAGGAGTCGGTTGCGAGCGGCCTGCGCTCACCGGCTGTGGAGCACTGCCGGCCGGGTGACGGGGACGACGGTGAGGAGGCCGTCCAGTCCCGTGAAGTCGTCGGGGTTGGTCGTGAACAACGGCAGGTCCTCGGCTATTGCGATCGCGGCGATCATCAGGTCGGCCAGCCGTCGTCTGGGCTTGCGTCCGGCGCCGATCACGGCCGCGCAGACCCTGCCGTAGATGCGCGCGGCTTCCACGTCGAACGGAATGGGGTCGAACTCGTTCTCGGCACGCTGCAACACGTCCAGTCGCCGGGCGCGTTCGGCGTGCTCGTCGTAGTTGTCCTGCTCCTCGTTCCTGCGCACCTCGTGCGGCCCCGCGGAGAGCTCCGCCAGGGTGATAGCGCTGATCGCCATTTCGGCGGGAAGTTCGTCGGGGTCCACCCACCGGCGCAAGATCATGATGTTCGTGTCGAGTAGCCCGTGGGCGTGGTCACCGGTCATACGGGTCGTCCGGTTCCTGGTCGGCCGTGGCGTTCTGGTCGGCTCGGAAGGTATCCAGGGAGATGTCGGGGGCGCTGCGCGACATCGCCCTGAACTCGCTGCGCGGAACGAACCGTCGACGCTGCCGCAGCGGGATCAGCTCGCCGATCTGGTGTCCGTCGCGGGTGACCGTGAACGCCTGGCCGCCCTGGACTGCGTCCATGATCTCTTTTGACCTGTTGCGCAGATCACGCTGGGTGACCTCAGGTTGAGAACTCATACCGCCGACGATACCCGCCATGTGCCACCTGGTGCCACCTGGTGCCACTCTCAGGCCGAGATCAACTATGGGATGTCACGTTACGCCGCGGGGGCGCCAACCGGAAGCCGTCCGTGACGGCCGGACGTCCGGACGTCCGGACGTGAAGTCGTCGGCCGAACCTACTGCCGCTGGTACGACGACTGGTACCGCGACTGGTACCGCGACCGGCACGAGAACAGCCGCCCCGGGGTTACCGGCAACGGCGGCGCCGGCCCTCGGGTCTCCGGCGGTAGATCAGGCCGGCGTCGCGCAAGACGTGAACCCAGGACGTGAACCGCGGCGGCGAGCCCGTCGACCGTCCACGGTCGACGGGCTCGCCGGGTAGCAGGGCAGACGCCTGTGCCGCGGATCGCTGTCCGAACACAAGATTCAAAAAAGGCTCTGCGGCTGGGCAGGCCTTGTCAATTATCGTGCCCTTACATCGGAATTTCCGGTCGCAGGCGTCCGAGGTCAGATTCTTACGGCATTCTTACGGCGTTTCCCCTGCTCGCCATTCACCTTGACGCATCCAGCGACGCCTTTCTATCGTCGCGGGGTCGGGGTTTCGGTGAAATCTTGTTGATCCCAGGTTGCTGCAACGACGGAAAACTCACGAGATCCCGACGTCGATCGGTTCACGAACACGGGTGGGAATCCGCCCGAATGGAAGGAGAACGGCATGGCTGTGCTGTCAAAACGATGGTCGTCAAAACGATGGTCGTCAAAACGATGGTCGCTCGCGGCTGCCACGCTCATGATTATCGCAGCTACGGGGGTGACAGGTGGTCAAGCGCTCGCCGGCGCGAACCAGGCGAAGGGCGCGGCCGCGGGACTGGGGCCGCTACGCGGTTTGCTGCCTCGTGATCACCTGACGCTCGAGAGCGCGCTCCAGGTCGATCTCAGCAAGGAAAGCGTCCGCCTGCCCCTTTACAAGGGGAAGGCGAACGGCACGACGGTGTGGTTCACGCTCCTGGATGCCTCTGACGAGGGCCTGGCACGCGACCTGGGGGTGAACTATGCGCCTAAGCTCACCAATCTCGCCGTCGGCTGCCAGGAATGCGTCCAGACGGTGACCCTCGACGCGCCGACGCCGCAGCAGAACCGTTTCGGGCAGGCCGTTGTCAACTTCCAGGGCGCGCCCGATTTCAGCCCGACCCGGGTGGCCGAGCCCGGACCGGATGGTTTCCCGCTTGCCAAGTTCCAGCCCGGCGCGGTCGCCGGCCCAGGTTACAGCCCGTTCATTCGCCTCGCCGGGTCGAACGTCGTCTACAGCGCGCCGATCGTCGCGACCGGCGACGGTCCCTTCGACGTCGTCCACCACACCGACACCGGTGATCGTGTCCTGGGCATTCACATCGCACCTCCGTCCCCGCCCGGCCAGTACCTGGAGTCCTACGTCGACATGTTGTTCGTCAAGGGCTTCGACGCCGGCAAGCCGATCGTGTACATCAGCACCGACGCGGGCCAGCCCCTGACCGCCGCACTGGAGCGTGCGACCTACGTGCCCGCGCTGGACAAGGCGGCCTACAACGGCGGCGACGACTTCCTCGGCTCCGCCCGCGAGCGGCTGTTCGGGTTCATCAACGGCCAGACCGGCGCCGACAACAGCCAGGCACAGGGGTTCGTTCATCTCGCCAAGGACGGGCATGTCGCCGAGGACGCCAGCGCGGGTAACACCGCGCTGATCGACGCCCTGCGCAACGGCGGTGACCTGCTCAACGTGTTCGGTGACTTCCCGACCGAGACCGATCCCAGGCACGCGCTGGCCTACAGCCCGCTGTGGGACGCGCAGCTTGGCCTGTGGACCGACAAGGCCGTGCAGCAGGGCCTCAACAAGCGGCAGATCGACGAGGTCCAGGTGTTCAACCTGGCGGCCAGCCGGCCTGATCTGCTGACCGGCGTCGACCCTGCCACCGGTCAGCCCGCCCCCTACGGTTCCGTCGGGGTCGACATCAACTGCGCGGTGATCGGGTTCATGGACACAGCCCCGACCGCGAACCTCGCTGATCCCCTCCCCAACTCGCAGTTCCCGCCCAGGTAGCACTACCGGAGTTTCGCGGTGGGATGGGTGGACCCCGATCGGTATCGGGGTCCACCCGCCCCGGTCAGCGGGGCAGGCGCTGGTGGCCCGCTCGGAAGAACTCGACAGCCTGGTCCACCGAGTGGGCCTTTTCCCAGCTCAGGCTGGCGCCGAACGGCTGGTTCCAGAAGCCGTCCGGGTCCGGCGGCGTGGTGGGTAGCGACGGCGGCCCGACGTAGAGGTACGGATCATTCACGTAGTCGTCGCCGGGGCTGGCTCCGTAGTTGACACCGGAGGCGGCGAGGGCGACGTCGAGATGCTCCGGCCACAAGGTGATCGGGCTGGGCGCGTCCGGGTCGATCTCGGCGGTGAACCGGCGCAGCGCCTCGTCGGCCAGGGCATACCAGTCGGCGATCAACTGGGCGGCGGTCGGATCGACGACGAGCGGGGCGTCCAGGTCAAGGCTGGTAGCGGGGGTGTAGACGGCGGACGGGGCACCGGGCTCGATGCCGGCGGCCTGCCCGGCGGAGCGCAGGGTGGTGATGTCCGTCCGCCCGATCTCGCCGTTTGCGCGGACCACCAGCTCGCAGCCCTCGACACTGACCGTCCGGTGGTCGGGGCCGAAGGGCGGTGTACCGAACCCGCCGGGCCGCACCACCAGGCCGATCCGCCCGGTGGCCCGGTAGCGGGACGCAGCCAGGACGTGTTCGGCCAGGGTGTGCAGGGACGTCCGGGTCTGCCCGAAACGATCAGGTAGCTGGTCGGTTCCGCTCATGGCCGCTCTTCCTTCCTCGGGGTGGGATGGGCGCCCGGTTGGGCTCGGAATCGGGCCGAGGTGCCGCGATGGCCAGCTGGCGCGCGGCCTCTGTGGTTACAGCAGCTCGGCGTCCTGGCGGATGTGCAGGAGCGCGGGGCCGTCGCCGGTGAACAGGGCCGTCATCGCATCGTCGAGGTCACCGGGATGGGTGGCACTGTGGCCGGCCGCGCCGCAGAGGCGGGCGTAGGCGGCGAAGTCGGGGTTGTGCAGCGAAGTCTGCCAGACCGGGAACTGCTCGCCGAGTTGTTCTTTGCTGATCTTACCGAGGGCGCCGTTGTCGAGCAGGATGTGTTTGATCCCGATGCCGTACTTGACCGCGGTGGTCACTTCGGCGAGGTATTGGCCGAAGCCGCCGTCGCCGGTGACGGCCACGACCGGGCGGCTGGGGTCGGCCGCCCATGCGCCGATCGCGGCCGGGTAGCCGAAGCCGATCGAACCGAGGTAGCCCGACATCAACACCGGCTGGCCGGCGGACTCGAAGTAGCGGCCGAAGGAGTAGGCGTGGTTGCCGACGTCGACGCTGATGACGGCGTCGGCGGGGATGTGCCGCCCGAGCGCGTCGAAGACCGCCGCCGCGGACAGTCCCCGGCCCCGGTCGTCGGCGACGCGGCGCGCCTTTTCAGCCCGCCACAATGCCCAGCGCGCCGCCACGTCCGGCCGCTGGTCCACCCAGGCCGTGGTACCAGCCGGACCGCCGTCGAGGGCCGCCGCCAGGGCGAGCAGGCTCAGTTCGGCGTCGCCGAGCACCCCGACGTCCACCTTCTGGAAGCGGCCGATGGCGGCGTGGTCATCGTCGATCTGGATGGCGGGTTTGTACGGCGCGATGCCGGTGTGGTTCGCGAACGACGCGCCGACGACGACCAGCAGGTCTGCCTCGTTCATCAGCCAGCTGGCGACCGGGGTGCCGCTGCGGCCCAGCACGCCCGCCCCGAGCGGGTGGGTGTCCGCCAGTAGCCCCTTGGCCTTGAAGGTCGTCGCGACCGGTGCACCCAGCCGTTCTGCCAGCGCCCGCAGGGCCGCCGCGGCCGGCCGGGCGCCATGCCCCGCGATGATGACCGGTCGTCGGGCACGGCGCAGCAGATCGGCAGCCGTCCGCACGGCGGTGGCGTCAGGACCGCTGCGGCGGTCGGAGAGCCGGCCGTCGGGCCGGACCGCTGCCGCGGTCGCCGGCAGTACCTGCACCTCGTCCGGCAGCACCAGGTGCGCGACCCCGCGTCCGTCGACAGCGTGCTTGACCGCGAGTGCCGCAAGCTCGCCATGGTCGCTGCCGGCCTGCACCGTCGCCGTGGACACCGCGACGTCCCGGAATACCGCCGAGAGGTCCAGGTCCTGGAACGCTCCCCGGCCGAGAACCTTCGACGGCACCTGTCCGGAGATCGCCAACACCGGCGCACCGTCAAGCTTCGCGTCGTACAGACCGGTCAGCAGGTTCGTCGATCCGGGCCCGGCGATCGCGAAGCAGGCCGCCGGACGTCCCGTCAGCTTGCCGTACGCGCTGGCGGCGAACGAGGCGGCGCCCTCGTGCCGGATACCGATATAGGTGATCTCGCCACGCGCCTCAGCGCGGCGCAGCGCGTCGGCGAAGCCCAGGTTGGAGTGCCCGACCATGCCGAACACGTGCCGGACGCCCCACGCGACCAGGGTGTCCACGAGAACGTCGCTGACGGTGCGGGTCTCGATCCGCGCCGGCGGCAGCTGCACGAACGCCCCGTCGTCCCGTTCGTGCACGGCGTAGGCGGTCGCCGCGTCGGTGAAGCCCGCCGGCGGTTTCCCCGTGGTGGGATCGTAGTCGTAGCCGTGCCACGGACAGCGCAGCCAGCCGTTCTCGATCGACCCCTCGCCGAGCGGGCCGCCCTGATGCGGGCAGCGGTTCTCCAGCGCCGAGAGCAACCCCCCGCACCGCGTCAGCGCCACACTGCGGCCACCGACCACGGCGGTACGCACCCGACCCTCGTCGGGCAGATCCTCGGCGTCCACCCGATGCCAGCCGGACGTCTCAGCCGGCTGCTCTGGCTGCTCTGGCTGCTCTGGCTGCTCTGGCCGCTTAGCGGACATGGCGTGGCCTTTCACGGATTGTGCCGGCGCCGGCCGGCGGGTGATCGAGGTCTGCGGTCACCATCACGACGTCTTCCTCGCGGGAGGCTGTGCGGTGGTACGGCTGTGAGATAGGTGGATGGGCTGCCGTCGTCCAGCTGATTCCTGGAACAGTACAGACCCAGGCGGGGATGACGTCCAGGCGACGGCTTCAACGACGGCTTCAACGACGGCTTCAACGACGGCTTCAACGACGGCTTCACCGAGGGCTTTCGACGACGGGAATAGGCGCCTCGGGTCGCCGGTTGCCACGGTGGGTGAACCGCACCGGGGAACGTGGTGGGGGAGGTTTCGTCCTCCCAGCCGCTATATGGATCCGATCTCCATCAAGTACACCAACGCTCCCTTTCCATCACGGGGACCGGGCCGGGTATGTTTCGTCATCGCGGTGCAGAAGGCCGCAGCGCGCAGGCTCGACTGGTTGACCCACAACCCGCCGCCGGCTGAGCACGAGGCGCACGGTCTGTCGGCCGAGTGACCGGCGCACGGAGTGACCGGCGCGAAGGGGACCTGGCCGTCAACCCACCCGGGCGCGGGCCCAGTCGTACCAGGACGCCGGCAGGCCGGGTGCTCGCAGGACGGCGCCGGCCAGCTGCGCGTCATGGGAGTGGTAGGCCGTTGCCACCAGGCCCACGGTGACAGCCTGGTCGGGGCTGGACAGCACGTGCAGGCGGTCGCCGGCCGCCAGCTCGCCCTCCTGGAGAACCCGCACGTAGGCCCCGGGTCTGCCGGCGGCGGCGAAGCGGCGCGGGAGGCTGCGGTCACCGAACCTGACGGCGAGCTTGTAGCAGGGCACGCGTGGCTGAGTGACCGCCAGCACGGCGGAGCCGATGGCCCAGACCTCGCCCACGGCGACGGAGCGTAGGTCGATCCCGGCTGTGGTCAGGTTCTCGCCGAAGGCGCCTGGTGGCACGTCCCGGCCGAGCTCATCGGCCCACCAGGCGAGGTCCTCGGCGGCGTAGGCGTACACGGCCTTGTCGACGCCGCCGTGGACGGTGGGGTCAGCCTGGCGATCGCCGGCCAGGTTGCACCGTCCGACGGCGACCCGGCCCGCAACGGGAGCCTTCCAGATCGCGGTGGTCACGACCGTACCGTCGACCTCGACGGTCCGCGGCAGGCCGACGTTGACGGACACCACCGTCGGACCCGCGCCGTCATCGCACATTTCGGCCTCCCTGTCAGTGCCGGGCGTGGGGCGGATCGGCCACGACCGGCGTTGCCGCGCGTACGTTCACGGCTGTTAGAGCGCTCGGCAATTGGTTCGTGGGCACATGACACCCTTGTCGATCAGAGAAACTCAAGCAATCCCCGGGCCGGGGTCAGGCGCGCAGCAGCGTGATCGTGCGACTGCTGGGGCTGGCGACCTCGGTGATGGTGGTGCGTTCGGCGATCGGTGCGGCGTCGGGTCGGCGGTCGAAGACGACCAGGGTGCCGCGGTCGAGGCCGAGGCGGTCGAGGTAGCCGTCGAGTTGGGTCAGACCGCGTGCCAGCGGGTCTGGTTCCCCAGCTCGCCGGACTTTGAGCTCGAGCGCCTCGCGTTGCCAGGCGCGCTTGCCGTCGGCTGTCGTCCAGGGCCAGCGGACGAGGATGTCGATACGCCCCCGACCGACTCCGTACTCCCTCTCGACGTAGCCCCCGCCATTGACGACCCGCTGAAGAAATCCCATGAGGACGAGCTGGGGAGCCGCCTCGTGGTAGTGCTGGGTGCTGGTGAGGATCTCGCCGTGCTCGCACCAGAACTCGGCGAACTCCCGCAGCAGCCGGGGGAAATCGAGCCGTCCGTCCGGGAGCACGAACGTCCGGGGGTCGGCGAGCACGTTCACTTCGACGCCGGTGGTCAGGACGCGGGCGATGACCTCGCGGTAGATCGGGTTCGCGACCCGTACCGGGTTGCGAGGGGTGATCAGCCCGAGGTCGCGGACGTAGGTCAGGTCGTCGTCGTAGGGATCGAGCGCGAGCAGGTTCCCGGCGAGGACGGGTTCGAGGATGCGCCGGACCCGGGGCTCGGCGAGTTTCGCGGCCAGCGAGTCCAGGTGAGTGGCGCGAGCCAGGATCAACCGCTCCTTGGCCTGGTCCACATGGTCGACGGTGATCGGTTCGCCGACCGGCACCCCGATCTCCTCGACGACTTCCAGGGCCAGCGCGTTGACCAGCCAGGGCTGCCCGGCGGTCAGCTCGATCGCCCGAGCGGTCGCCTCCGGGGTGAACTCCTGCCCGGTCTCGGCGGCGTGCTGGGCGTAGAGTTCGCGGACCTCCTCGGGCAGGAAGTCACCGAGTCGCAAAGACTTGATCTTGACGTTGAACGGGCTGGCGGTACCCAGCCGGGACGGGTCGCCCCCCGAGGCGGTTTTGTAGTCGCGGACGTCGCGCAGCCCGCACAGCACCACCGACGCCGGGAACCGCCGTGGACGTTGGTTGAACCCGGCCCGGAGCTGACGCAACACACTGACCAGGCTCTGCCCGCGCAACGCGTCGATCTCGTCGAAGAACAACACCAGTGGCCGAGGACACACCAGTGCCCAGGCCGCGAGCGATTCCTTGAGGAGGTTGGCGTCCACCGTGTCCGGCCACGGCGGCGGGCGCAGCTCCGGCGGCAGGGCGATCTCGGCTTGGCTCCGGATCTCCTGCAGGATGCTGCGCTGGGCCGTGCCGTAGTCGTCACCTGCCGCCTCGCCGAGCTCGCACGAGAAATGCAGCGCCGCGTACCGACCACCGGCTGTCAGTTCCTCCGCCAGCGCGCGCAGCGCCGTCGTCTTCCCGGTCTGGCGGGGAGCGTGGACCACGAAGTAGCCCATCCGCTCCACCAGCCCAGGCCCTTGCGGGAGCCGCCGAAGCGCCGGAATCATGTAGTCGTACGTGGGGCGACACGGCCCCGCCGTGTTGAACCGGCGCGCCACCACGCTCACCACCCTCCACGACCTCGGGCCGAGGATCGTCGTCGGTCACTCTACGGACCGCCGCCGAGCCGACCGTCAACCCGCGACGCCAAGCCCACACCCCGCCTCGGCGAGCCTCACGCTCGGGCTCTCCTGATGATCCGAGTCGTGTCGTGGGTGGCGGTGTGTGATTCGACGTCCGGGGCGACGTTCAAGGTTAGCGATAGACGTCTCGGCGGTGACCAACAGTGACGACCAGGACGACCAGTCCTTTGTCCTGGATGTCGTACACGATCCGGTAGTCGCCGGTGCGTACGCGCCATTCGCCCGCACCGCCCACAAGCTGTCGAGCGGTCGGTGGACGGGGATCGTCGGCGAGGAGATCAATGACAGCCTGCACCCGGCGTCGGGCCGTGGGGTCGAGCCTGCGTAACTGGCGGAGTGCATGCGGTGCGACACTGACCGTGTATCTCATGTCAGGCCGAGTTCGGCCTTGACCTCATCCCAGGGGATGGGCGTCTGCCCGGTCGTCATCATCTGCTCGCGCGCTCGTTCGGCTTCGCGTATGTCGGCCATGTCTTCGGCCAGCGCGAGGATGCGATCCAGGTCATCGGCATCGATGATCGCCGCAACTCGCCGGCCGCGACGGGCGAGGTAGACCGGCTTGTGGTCTGCGCGGACCTGATCGATGATCGCGGCAAGCTGCTCTCGAGCCTCCGACACGCTCAGCTCGGGCGATGTGGTCATGCTTTCAACGTACAACAGAAGATCGTTACGTACAAGTAGAGCGCCAAACGTACACTCGCCTCGGCTGGCGGTCGGGAGCTCAACGCAACGACCGCAGCCATAAGAACGGCCACCGCCACCCGGCTGGGCTACGGAGCGCCCGGCACGGCTAACCACTACCCGGCCGACGCGGTACTGAACATGCCCGCGGGCCGGCACTCCCACGCGGGCTGCGGTGGCTGGCCGTCGTGCAGCGCACGACCGGTGTCCGGATCGGTAAACGCCAGATCGCGCAGCTCGCCCACGCTGCAACAGCCGATGCCACCGGGCGCGTTGCGGTCAGCCACCGCCAAGGCGGTATGCGCTACCGCCCGCGAGCGGGCGACTCGATTGTCAGCCGGGGAGTAACACGGCGGTAAACGGACGGCTGAACTCGGCGGCGTCTACGACGCCACTCCAGTGCCCCGCACCCCACTGACGGCCTTGCCCGCCCGGTGCACCGGCTCGGCCAGCCAGTTCCTTCCGGCCCCGTATGGTGGCCGTCGTGGATCTAGTTGAGACCGGGTGGGATATCGAGCCGGGAACTGTATTGGTGCGGCGGAACCTACACGATCGGTACGGCGGTCGGCGCCAGGGCGGCATCGGCCCATCCCGCACGACCCCCAACGTCTTGCTCTTCACCAACCCTGCGCGGGGCAGGCAGCACGGCTATTTCGACGGTTGGGGCGATGACGGCTGCTTCTACTACACCGGCGAAGGGCAGTGTGGTGATCAGAGGCTGGTTCAGGGCAACTTGGCGATCCTGCGTCACCGTGAAGATGGCCGGGCGTTACACCTGTTCCATGCAGTGCCCGGTGGTGTCGAGTACATCGGCGCCTTTGAGGTCGACCGCCAGCGGCCTTGGCATACGAGCGAGGCGCCAGAAACCGGGGGAGGTCCGTTGCGCGCGGTCATCATGTTCCGGCTTCGCCCGGTCGGCCCGGTCCGGCACTTCGACGCACCATTGCCCGCTACACCCGCATTGACCAGCCGCGTCGAGTATGTAACGGTCGAGGTGAGGAATATTGAAGAGTTCGAGGCGACTTCCGTCACGGAGCCGACCACGACGATGCGGCGCGAAGCGGTACTAGTCCACGCCTACGCAGAACATCTTCGCGCTCTCGGTCATGACGTCTGCCGACTTCGGATCGTGCCGCCCGAGGACTCGCGGCCGTTGTTTACCAACCTTTACGACGTCACGGCTGGTGAGCTCATCGAAGCCAAAGGCACCATCACACGTGAGGCTGTCCAAATGGCTATCGGTCAGCTTCTCGACTATAAGCGTTTCGTGACCCCGACCCCACAACTGGTGCTGGTCGTCCCCTCGGTTCCACGGCCCGATTTGGTGGCGCTGTGTGGGTCGGTGCAGATCGCGGTCGTCTGGAAGACTGGCGATCACTGGCGGCGGGCTTGATTGGACCGCTGTTCGGACGCCTCAGGCTTTCACACGCACCATGATTAGAAATCCCCTTGCCAGATATGCACCGACCTAGCGGTGGAGGGGCCTGAAGATCTTGTAAACGTGCTAGCCGGAGCGGGCTCGTGGCCTGCCTGTTCATAACTCCGAGTGCATGTTCATGATTCGCGGTCGTGGCGCCGATTCGGCTCTTGCGGGCTCGTGCCGACATCGCGTACGGGGCCACGTTCGACGAGCTTGACCAGCCGGGTTCGGGTCGCGCGGGTGGATAACTGAACCACCTTGGCAACCTCGCTCGTCATCAAGCCTCCGTCGGTGAGTGCGTCCAGGATCGCGTGATTCTTTTCATCGAGAAATGGCCCGCCAACACGTGTGGTCGACAGGGTGACGCGGAAGCGACGCCGTCCCTATTCTCCAGACGATTTACCACTCGATCTCGACGTAGGAGTGAACGGCGAGATTGCGAAATCCTGACGCTGAGCGCCAAGGCATGTCAGGCCAGCGATCGCATACCTCGGGCGAAACCCGTCCGGCGGCCTCACCGAGGAGCATGAGTTTCTGGAGGACGACGCTCTGGAGCAGATCGCTGCCCGAGAACGTCATCTCGTCCACCTCTGCAAGAAAAGCTGAGACGGCCTTGACCGCCTCCAGCATATCGACGAGATGAAGCTAGTCACGCCGCGTACAGGATCGTCGTTTCGGCGAGTATCCGGTCACGGATGACCCATTTCAACCCGGATTTTGGAACGAGGTCCACCGGGCGTCCGATGATCTTCTTCAGCTCGTCTCTGAGATCGACGATGTTCCGGCCGAGTGTGGCGTTCTGTGAGAGCACGTAGAGCAGGTCCACGTCCGACCGGGGCTTGTCCTCGCCGCGGGCCGAGCCTGTCCGCAGGCTGCGATCGTCACAGGGTGAACGCCCGACCTGCGCAGGTGGCCGATGCCGGAGCTTCAGGGCGTCTCGGTGGGGTTGTCGGCGATGTCGAAGCGACGCACGTTGCGCAGTCGCCAGCGGATGCCGACAGACACGAGGTCTCCCTCGGCCACCGCCGGCAGCTGGCGGCTGTGCGCTCGCAGCGCCCGGTCGTAGTCCTCGGCGGCGAGCTCCATCCGGATGCGTCGTATGTCGGCGGGGTCGGCTTCGCTGTGCCCGGCGATCGTGACCTGACCGGCTTCGGTCCGCCGTTCTCTGTGTAGCGCGGATCTATGCCCAGATTCTGGTCTCGTTGTGGGCTTCCTTGCGGCGGAGGGCGTCCGTGAGGTTGATGTCGAGCCGGTTTGCGATAGCGCAGACAAAGATTAGGAGGTCGGCGAGTTCCTCGTCGACGCTGCCGACGAGCGATCCGGTGGCGGTGCTCAGGTTCTGAGCCTTGCGGATGGCTTTGAAGAGTTCGCCGACTTCCTCACCGAGGAGCAGAGCCTCCTCCATAACGGTGCGGTGGGAGAATCCGCGTTCGGCTTCCATCGCCGCGACGTACTGCTGGATATCGCTCAGCTTGGAATCGGCGGGCAGCGGGAGCATCGCGGAGACTCTTTTCCTTGTGCGGATCGGTCGGGTATCGGCGTCAGATAGCAAGGGCGAGTTGGTTGGGACTGCGGTGGGCGGGGGTGGGGGTTGGGTCGCGCCAGCCGGTCCGTAGGGCGTCGGTGAGCGTGTCCGTGGCCGCTGACACGCGGCGGGTCAGGGCATGGGAAGCCCGGCCGCGGGTGAATGCGGGAGTGACAGTTCGGGTGCCGGGGTTCCATGTCCAGGTGCCTTGAATCTGGCCGTCGAGGATGATGGTGGGCAGCGCTTCACCGATCTGGTTGAACGCCTGCTGGGGCGGCAGTCCCATGAGGTATCTGTCGCGGGTCTCGAAGTAGCCCTTGAGTGCTACGTCTTCGTGGGCCAGCAGGTTCAAGCCGGTTGCGTGGGAGTCGGGGTCGGCCGCCAGGAACTCCTCGTACTGGGCGGTTGCCAGGTAGGCCGGGGCCGGGCTCCACGGCGTGGTGATCTGGAGCCACTCGGTGTCCGAGGCGTCGAGCGCGGCGATGACGGCGGCGCGGGACAAGGCCGACCACCAGGTGGCGTCCTTGAGCGTCGCGGGCCCGTACCGCGTGAAGTAGGCGTGGACCAGCGTCCGCGTAGCCGCCCGGGGGTCAAGTGCGGTGTCGAGGTCGGGGTGGGCGTCGGAGGTCAGCGCGAAGGCGCGGTGTTCGGCGTTCCAGCAGCCGGACTGGTTGAGGTAGGTCAGGAGGCCCCGCTCCCACGCGAGCTTCACGGCGACACGGACGGCTGCGACGGACGCGCGGGGGCCGGTCAGGGTTGCCTCGAGCTGCCGGTACAGCAGCGGGCCGTTTGCGAGCAGCAGCGTGAGCTGCCCGGTCAAACTGGTCAGGATGGACTGGGGGATTCCTGCGTTGAGGGCCAGCCTGCCGGCGTCCCGCACCCGGTAGTGGA
>NZ_CAUVXL010000014.1:0-40454 GCF_963555915.1 Protofrankia sp. Cas4 | reverse complement strand
CGGTGGCGGCGTGTGCGACGCCGGCCAGGTCCACGGGCAGCAGGTGCAAGGTCTTGCGCATGCACCGCAGCGTGGTGAGTCCTTGCTGGCGGGTGAGCAGGGCGAGCGCGACGTCGGGGCTGGCGGCACGAGCCAGCACCGTGGCGAATGGGCTGGGTAGGCGCGCGGCGTGGATTCCCAGCCCGGCGCCCGCGATCTCGGCGACGGACGACAACCGGCGCTCGGGGTGCAGGCCGTGACGGGACAGCGTCCAGTTCCATAGCTGATGGGCCTGAGAGTGCGTCAGTGTGACGGCCCCGCTGGTCCGGGGTGCAACGGCGCTCACCGGCGGGAATCTATCAGCGGGCCACCACCCGCCCGTGCGTGGACACGTCCGGGTCAGATCATCCCTGCCGGTTCCAGTGCGTTTCGACGAAGTCGCGGAGCCGCCGGTAGGAGTCCTCGGTGTCCTGCCACTGTTCGGGGGTGCCCCACCAGTGCCGGTCGTTGTGGTGGATGTGGAACTTCGACCAGTCCCCGTCCCAGTCAGGCTGGGTGTGTGCGCCGTGGAGGTTGTGCCGGTCGGGATCGGCGTAGACCTGGGTGCCCGGCAGTGGAACGAACCGGAACAGTGACACCCGACTCAGGGAGGTTCCAAGCTCCTGCAGCAGGCTCATCGTCTCGGCGGTGGTCTCGGTGTTCTCGCCGGGGAACCCGTGGATGATGAACGCCTTCGCCTCGATCCCCGCGTCTGCGGTGGCAGCGAACGCCCGTTTGATCTGCGCGCGGGTAGTGTTCTTCCGCATGGCCTTCAGCAGTGCCTCGCTGCCGGACTCCACCCCGTACTTGATCTCGATGCAGCCGGCTGCCGCCATCGTCTTCAGCAGCGGGAGGTCGATCGTGTCGACGCGGGACAGCGCCGACCAGGACAAGCCGAGGTCGGTGATCTGTTCGCAGATATCGCTGACCTTGCGCTTGTTGACGATGAAGTTGTCGTCGACGATCGCGAAACCCTCGACCCCGTAACGCTCGATCAGGTGGACCAGCTCGGTGTGGGCACTGACGCCGCTGCGGTACTGGATTCTGGTCTGCCCGGCAGCGCAGAACGAACAGGGGAACGGGCAGCCCCGCGAGAACATCACGTGCGCCATCCGCAGGTCGCGGCCGGCGAGCCGATCCGAGAGCAGGAAATCTTCGGTCGGTAGCAGGTGTCGGGCCGGCAGCGGCAGGCAGTCGATGTCCCCGATGAGTCGGCGGGGCGGTTCTCGGTGGACCTGCTCGCCATTGGTCCATAGCGTGCCGGTGATGCCGCCAAATGCCCGGGAGGTCACCGCCCGGTCGAGGACCTCGAGGATGGTGTGTTCGGACTCTCCTTCACACATCACGTCCGCGTCGAAGTCGACCAGGGACTCCTCGGGATAGAAATTGGCGTGGACCCCACCTACCATCACCAGCGCGTCCGAGTCTATCCGGCTCGCACGGCGGGCCTGACGCAGGATGCCGTAGGTGGCGGATGAGGCCAGGCTGAACCCGACGGCCTCAAACCCGCTCAGGTCCAGGTCCGGTTCATGGGGGGTCACCTTGCGGACGGCCACGTCGTGCCCGGCGTCCTCCATCACGGCTGCCAAATAAAGGACCCCGAACGGGGGAAACTCCTTGCGCTGTTCAGCGAAACGGGCCATGTCGTACACCTCGGGGTAGAGCAGGACTACGCGCACGGTTGGCTACCTCCGGTTGAGCCAGATGGGCAGGTGGAACGGCCGACCTTCTCGGCCGGCTGATCAGAGAGCGAGGCGGCCTCACCGCGACTCAGAATCTGGGGCCGTTTCCTGTTCGGCACCCGCCGCCAACCGACGAGGGCCTATCCGCAGGATCTCGGCCGGGTACCGCGCGGCGATGCGGGCCAACTCCGCGTGCGGCCGACTCTGCAGGACGCCGGTCACCGCTTCGCGGACGACCGGCGTGAATATGGCAATGCCGGCATCGGCGCACTCCCGGTCCGCTGCTGGAATCAGATGGGAGTTACATACGATGAGGTCGTAGCGGGCGCGATCGGTGAACAAATCGAAACCGTGACGACGGACGAACCTGTCTCGGGTGTCGTGGTCCTTGGCCCGCACCAGCTCACGGCAGTCACGCAGCGACAGGCGCGTACGTTCCTGCGACACCAGGCACTTGCGTGCTCGGGACTCCAGATCGGACTCGATCCATATGCGCACCATCGGACTCGGGCTCAACCACGCCAACGCCCACGTGTCGAACACAGTCCCTTGCCGTGTCGCGGCCAACGCCACCAAATGCCGATCCAGCTCGGCGTCCGCCGCATCCCCCCGTCGTGCAGCCTGGATTTCGTCGAATCGCTCGAACCACACTCCGTCGCTGGGAGTGTCGATCCCGAGAATCGCCAGCATCACATCCGTCGCCGACACATAGTCATAGCCCAGGTCGGCGGCGAGCCGGCGCGCATGCGTCGTCTTGCCGGCCGCGGTCAACCCTGCGAACGCGACATTGGGACGATGGGAGGGAAACACCGGAACCCCTTACGAGGAGGACCCACAGGCGCAGGTCGTCAGTCCCGAGGCGTTATCACTGTAGTTATAGACCCGGGCAGAGCGCGCCATCGTCGTGTCAATCTCAGCAGGTGCGCGGTGCGGTCCTGGAAAGCCGGAGGTAAAATCCCACCGCCGGCCTTGCGTGCGACTAGTAATCCCGGCTTTCCTATTCCGTCGAGTGGGGTCAGACAGCTCACTGGTTGTCTCCCTGTACCCTGGGCCGGCTTCCCCACCTGAGGTGTCCATCCTTGCTAACCTCTGGTGTCCCGGTCGCTGTTTACGGCGTGCGGCGCGACTGCGGTGGGATGGCCCTCACGGGCAGGTGCGACCAGGTCATCCGGTGCCATGACGTCAGGTACCGAGTCAGTGTGCGCACTCCGGGCAACCCTCCCACCGCGTACATGGCGGTGTTCACCTCGTGGGGTCCGCTGCCACCGACCTCGATCAACGCGACGTGCGGGTCACCGTCGTCGGCCACCCATCCGGCGATTCCATGCAGGCACGAGGCTGCGCGCAGCACTGCCTCCCGGTCCGCCGCCGCGATGACCAGCAGCCCGACGGCTTCGGTCGCCGGCAGGGCGAAGAGACCCTGACCGGCCAGTCCGTGATCGGCGACGGTGCGGACCACCGTCCACGTCGGAACCCCGACCTGCGCACGCAGCAGTTCCGCGGTCGCGCCCGGACCTGCGCGCCGTCCGTCGCTGGTGTAGGCGGCGAAAGCCGACTGCCCGTCCTCCGACCGCCCGGCCATCCGTAACCGTCCGTCGCCGACAAGACCGAGCAGTCGCGCCACCCCGGCCATGTCCGACGTGCCATCAAACATCACGTACGTGTCACGCAGCACCTCACACCCCTTTCATCACCCTTCTGCATCCGACTGATCGCACTTGTCGCCGAGCATTGGTCGTGACGTGAATCGGCTCTCGGTCGGGCGTTTGACGACAGCGTGTCCGATCCGTCGCCCTGTCGACACGGGGCGCGGGTGCGCTGCGACAATCGGCTGACACCACCTGTAACCCGTCACGGAAGGACGCCGCGATCGTGCCGGACTCGGACGCCGTACTGGCCGCGCGTGCGGCCCTCGGCGCGGAACTCGCCGCATTGCGGAAGCAGGCCGGGCACACACAGCACAGCCTCGCTCCGCTGATCTACGTTAGTCGCAGCACCCTGGCAAACGTCGAGATCGGCTATCAGCACACGACCAAGGACCTCTGGCAGCGCGCCGACGCTGTGCTCGGTGCCGGCGGGGTACTGGTTCGGGGATACGAGGAGGTTGAGGCCGCCCGACGTGACCAGCGTCAGATGGAAGCCCATGCCGCCCAGGCCGCTCGCGAGGCCCGAGTCGAAGGACAGCGCGCCGTCTCCCAGACGGAAGCACGGGCGCTGCTCGGCCGCCTGGCCCTGGGCCAGCTCGGAGCGCACGCCGCCAACGCGGCCTCCGCATCGGCCAACCAATGGCTACCGAGCGTTACCGACTCGGTTGTCCGGCGTTCGTCGCCAGCGCCCGTTGATCCGCCTAGCGGCAACGTCGGTGCGGGTAGCCTGACCCTACCGGGTGGGCCATGCCAGGTCATTGCGAGTACCGGGGATGTGGTGATCGTGGCGATCGACAGGCGGATCTTCCTCGCCGGTACCGGCCTGCTGATTCCGGGTGCCGGTTTGGAGCTTTCCCGTCACAACATGCATCGTTCTCTGGTTGCTGACCCCTCTGCCGCCGACGTCAGCGAATGGCAAGAGATCGCCTGGGAGCACAGCGTCAGCTACATGACCGTCGCGCCGGGCGAGCTGCTAGGCAGCCTTCAGGTTGATCTCGTGGCACTAGGCAACACCGTGCAAGGTCCACACTCGGACACCGCCAGCCGCGAGCTGCGTAAGGTCGCGGCGCTCCTTGCCGCCGTGACCGCGCACACCGTCGCCAACCTCGGCGACATCCGGTCCTCCCGCCGATGGTGGCGGACTGCCAAACAGGCCGCCGACGAGTCCGGTGACGTGCAGACCCGCCTGTGGATACGCGGACGAGAAGTTCAGCAGGCCCTGCACGAGCCGCGGGCTGTGCCGGTCATCCTCGACCTGGTGGCAGAAGCTGAAACCATCCGCGCCGGCCTCCATACGCCCCCTGCCGCCCTACCTGGCCTGCTGGCAGGCAAGGCCCAGACCTTGGCCCGCGCGGGCCAGGCCACATCGGCCGAAGCCGCCTTGCGCGAAGTGCGGGACAACTTCGACGCCCTGCCCGTCGATACAACCGGAGACACGGAATCGTTGTTCGGCTGGTCCGAGCGCGCGGTGCGCTTTACCGAGAGCTATGTCTATGCCAACCTGGGCGACTATGCCCGCGCTGACCAAGCGAACGCGGCGGCCCTTGCGCTTTACCCGGCCACCTTCCCGCGTGGCCCGGTGGTGATCGAGTTGCAACGGGCTTTGTGCTTGGTGCGCGCAGGGGACATCCTGCCCGGCGTCGAGCACGCTCACGCCGTCATGACAAGCCTGCCCCGAGAGCAGCACATCCGCCCCATCGCCGACCTAGGCCACAACGTGCTCAGCGCCGTCCCGCCCGCTGAACAGGGCCACGATAGCGTGCAGACCTTCCACGCATACCTCACCCAGCAAGAAGCCGCGTAGCCGGCAGCTGGCGGCTGTGCGCTCGCAGTGCCCGGTCGTAGTCCTCGGCGGCCAACTCCATCCGAATGCGTCGTATGTCGGCGGGGTCGGCTTCGCTGTACCTGGAGATCGTGACCTGGCCGGCTCCGGTCCGTTGTTCTCTGTGTAGCCGCACGACGGTGCCGATGATCCGCGTGTTCTGTTCGCCGGTGTTCCCACGGCAGCCGTGCCGGTCGCCGGCCTGCGATCACGGACTCCTACGAACGGTGACCGAATCTCGCGAGGACACCGCGCCTCTCCACATCCAAAGGGCTCGCGAACTGTTGGAGTTCGAGCCAGCCGAGGCGGCTTTGATAAAATACCGCTCCCATGGGCGACGTAGAGCTACTCGATCAGGTCCGTCGATTGCGCAGTGAGGGGAAGCCTCCGAAGGCGATCGCCCGCGCCCTTGGCGTGCCGCCCTCGGTCGTCGCCTCCCTGGTACGAGTCGTCGCCGCGGAGCGGGACGCCGTAGCGGGTGAGCCGGAAGTCGCTGGTTGCTGGATCAACGTGGGCTGGAGTCTGGGACTCGCTGTTGACCAGTCACGCGGCTGGGTGGACGAAGATGAAGCAGCGTCGGAGGATGGCATAGGCGGGTTGGTCAGTGTGCTGGTCGCCCGCAGGCACCGTTGGGACAAGGTATCGGTGTGCGGCTACCTGGTTGACGCCTACTGCCTGGGCGTCAAGAACGTCCGTGGCCCCGACATCAAGAACGAACTGGATCTGCGGCGGTTCCTGCCGGACTACTTCTCCACCTACCCGCACGGATGGCAGGACGCGCCGATCGAGCTCGCTCGGCACATTGTGTTCGGCGCCGTCGAGTACGCCCGCGGCCTCGGTTTCGAACCCCACGCCGACTTCACCCAGGCAGCCGACCACCTCGGTACGTGGGAAGGACCGTCAGCCATCACCTTCGGTAAGGACGGTAAGCCGTTTTTCATTTCGGGCCCGCACGATAACCCTCGCGAGGTCATCAGGACTCTGGAACGCACAGTCGGCCCGCCGCCCAACTTCCACTTCCTGGCCCCGCAGGCAGCGCCACCCACCTTTGCCGATGATGATTACTTTCTGTAATTAGTCGGAGCTTCTGGCCGTTCAGGCCGGACCCGCACCCACGAAGTTCCGGGACCATCTACTCGGATGCCGCCAGTCTCACGGGCCGAAATCTGCCGGATCCGCCCGCATTACCGGAGTCGACCGGTAACGTCCTGGCTGTCGGACTGTGACGGTCCGGGAGGTTCGAGCCGGGTGAAGAGGGGTTCCGAGTGGAGAGCGTGCAGGCCACCGAGTTCGGGCCGTTGGCGGCGCTGGCCGGGGAGTGGGAGGGCGACGAGGGTCTGGACGTGGCCTTCTCGAACGCCGAGGGCCGCATCGTCGAGACACCGTTCCGCGAGCGCATGTCGCTCAAGCCGTTCGGCCCGGTGGAGAACGGCCCACAGGTGCTGTACGGCCTGGACTACCGCACCGCCGCGTGGCGCATCGGCGAGGAGAACCCGTTCCACACCGAGCTCGGCTACTGGCTGTGGGATGCCGTTGCCGGCCAGGTGATGCGGTGCTTCACCGTGCCCCGCGGCCAGAGTGTGCTGGCCGGCGGCACCGCGGCGCCGGATGCGACCAGCTTCACCATGCGGGCGGAGGTGGAGTCGGAGACCTACGGCATTCTGTCCAACCTCTACCTGGCGAAGGCCGCCCGCACGACCGGCTTTGAGGTCACGGTGACGGTGCAGGCCGACGGTGTCTTCGCCTACAGCGAGAAGACGTTGATCACACATGCCCGGTGGGATGGCGTGGTCGAGCACACCGATCGCAACGTGCTGCGCCGCATCGCAGGCTGACCGGGAATCACATACTGTTTTCGTATTGTTGATCATATTGCTCGGGCTGTATGATCGGATATATGAAGACGATGATCGATCTTGACGACGAGGCGCTGGCGTTGGCGGCCAAGGAGCTGGGCACCACGACGAAGAAGGACACCGTCAACGCCGCGCTCGAGTTCGTGGCCAATCGTCGCCGTCGTATCGAACAGTTGCTTGATGACCCGTACGCCCTCGGCGTCGGTCCGGACATCGCCGATCAGGAGATCATGCGCCAGGCTCGTCGGTGACCGTCCCGGTCGGTCCCGGCCAGCTCTATCTGATCGACACCTCGGCGCACGCGCGGGTCGGTCATCTGGCCATCCGCAATGTCATCGCCGGGCTCATCGCGGATCGGGCCGCGGCCACCTGCGTGACGGTCGACCTGGAAGCCGGCTACTCCGGTCGTGATCTTACCGACGTCCGCACGATCGCCGAGCGCCGCCGAACCCTCTACGTGACGTTACCGGTCAGCGAGGTCATCGCCGACCGGGCGCGTGATGTCCAGATCCGGATGGCCGCCCGAGGCCACCACCGCGCCGCCGGAGTCATCGACCTGATTACCGCCGCCGTGGCCGAACACCACGGCGCGGTAATCCTGCATTACGACGCAGACTTCGAACACATTGCCGCCACGACCGGGCAGCCACACGTCTGGATCGCTCCCCGTGGCGCCATCGCCTGACACCTGGCCTGTGATTGAACCGCGGTCGGTAGTCCGGTTCTGCAGGCCCGGCCGGGCGGCGGCTGTACGGGGGGCGGGTCAGCGGGCGGGTCAGCGGGCGGGAAAAACGCCGCGCAGGGCGCGGTGAACCTCGCCGAAGGCTGCCCCTATACTCCCGCTGGGAAATCTGATCTCCTGAATTCCGGCGAGGTTGGAAAATTCCTCAACGCCTTCTTCCCGAACGATGATCGCTTTTTCAAAGCCCAGCCTGCCCTGGAACAGCCCGGTCTCGTGTACCACGTTCTGGCGCGACCGGACGGTGCCGAGCTTCGTCTCGTCATCAGCGGTGTGGACGAGTAACGCGAAGTCCACCTGTTGAAGCATCTCCCATACGACGTCTGCTGCCGAGCGGCCGTAACGGAATTCGCTCTCGAAGGTCACCACCCGGTAACCGAACTCGGCCAGGTAGTCCTTGAGTATGCGCCACATCTCGTTCGGCCCGCCGTGTCCAATGAAAATCGTCGGCTGTGTCGTGTCGCCCGCCCATCCTTCGTCAGCCGCCTCGGGCTGGCGCGCACGTGGTACCACCGAAGTCGAATCGCCGATCACGTCGAGAATCGTACGGGACATCCGTTCGTCCGGTAAATCGACTACCAGCGTCGCCCGCGGCGGGCGGAAGCGGTAGTCGAAGGAAAAATCGAAGACCTCACGCCGGGGCCCGCTAAGGATGATCTTGCCATGTTCGGACTGCTCGGGGTCATACCTGCTGAACCACTCCGGCCGGAACACCAGCGCATTCCCGTCGGGCGTGGCCAGGCGACGGGCGACGGGCCGGGCGGGCATCCCCGATGGATACAACTCCAGCGCGACGACGGAGATCTCAACGTCATCGTGGCCACGGCCGTGGCCGTCATCCCACGCGTCTTTCACGAACTCGTACCACATGTCATAGGCGCTCACGAGCTGAGCGTCCGGCACTCGGACAGCCATGCTGACTGTAGCCTTCGGCATTCCCAGCCACGTCCTTTCCCATTGACACCGGCCAGATTACTCCGCCGTACCTGGGCAGGTGCACGCCGTATGCGACGGGTATAAGCGGTGGACCGCGGTGGACGTTCGTCCGGTGCACGTTGATCCGATGGATGCCGATCAAGCGGCTGCTGGATCGGCCGGGTGCTGGTCAGGTGCTGACGAACAGGTGAAGATGAGGGGGTGGTCAGGCCAGGGGAGACCCAGTGGATCGGCGCTCGTGTCCAGAACGGTTTGAAGATCATGAAATTGTCCGAGGTCAGCGAGCCAGCGCTGGAGGCCTTCTACGCAGAGGTGCTGACACCGGCCTTCCCACCGGATGAACTCATTACCTGGGACGAGCTGCGTGAGGCCGCTGCCGGCGATCTGGGTCCCGGCGCGCTGGTCTTCGATGGCGAGACCCCGCTGGGGGGAATGCTGGGCGAGATCTATCCCCGATCAGGGGTACTCCTGCTCAGCTATATCGCGGTGCGGCCCGAGGCGCGTGGCCGGGGCATCGGTCAGACCCTGCTCACCGACGTCATCCCCCGATGGCGGGCAGCCATCGGGCCGTCTCTGGTGATCGCCGAGATCGAGGATCCGCGTTTTCACCAGCCGAATGTCTACGGCGACCCCGACGCGCGGCTCAGGCTGTACCACCGGACGGGCTCCACGCTTGTCCCCATGCCGTTCTTTCAGCCGTCCCTGCGGCCTGACGTGCCACGGGTCTTCGACATGCTGCTGATCTGTCTCGGCGAGACCGCGCAGACCGTGTCGGCAAAGATCGTGAGCGTCTTCCTCGACGAGTACTTCGAGCTGTGCGAGGGGAGCGAGGTGCTCACCGCCGACCCTGACTACCAGGTGCTACGGCAGTTCTGCCAGCGGGGCGATGACGGCAGGCTCCCGTTGTGGCCGCTTGATCGTGTGGCGGAGATACCGAGGTTCATCGAGGTCAGCAGGTGACCGGAGCACTGCGAACCGCACTCGCCAGGGGGGATGGCGCGGCCGTCGACACGCTGATGAACACCGACCACGCGCTTGCGGTGCTGCTCGCGGAGGCGGTCGGTGCGTGTCCCGAAGCCGTCGCGGTGGTCGCGGTGGTCGAACGCGCCTGGCTCGACACCGTTGCCGTGGTGGTGGCCGACCCGGATCCACCGGTTCGGGTCGCCCTGCTCGGCGCGGTCCTCAGACTGATGCGGGAGGACGGCCAACTCGATGACGCCGCCGCCACGACCGACAGTGCCACCGCGAGATCGCCAGAGTCAGAGCCATCGCCAGAGCCAGAGCCATCGCGAGCGGGCTTCTTTCTGCCGCCGGATGACCGCTGGGCGGGATGGTGGAACGTTGACGTGTCGTCCTGGCCAGCCGGTTGGGTGCCCACAGCCGAACAGGTGCGTCATGCGGTGCGTCGCCTTGCGCTGAACCAGCGGACGCTGCTCATCCTCCGGGACGCGGCAAAGCTGTCGGCGACCGAGGCCGCTCCCATCACGGGTACGGAACCCGATGACCAGGGCAGACTTCTCGACAGCGCCCGGGAGGCCTACGTCGCTTACCTCGATGAAGAGTGCAGGGCCGTCGATTCCGGGGCTGAGCGCCGATGAGGGCGAGGGACGTCAGCTGTGAGGTCATCTTCGATCTGGTGGGCGCCTGGTACGACGCAGAGCTGACCGACAGTGATCAGAATGCGTTCGAACAGCACCTGCTTTTCTGCCCGCCGTGTCTTGCCTACAGTGACCGGGTGCGACGATCGTTGGCGGCGTTGACGGCGGCGGCCACCGTGGTGGTTCCCGCGGGGCTGGCGGACAGGCTGGCCGCAGTGGTCGAACGGGTTCGTGATACGTGACGATGAGCTACTACAAGTTCCTCCGTCCGGCGGGGACGGGCCCGTTCACCGGCTATGACTGGGGAACGGTGCCGGGAACCTGGGTTGACGCCGAGGTCAATGCCGGAGCCGGAGATGTGGTGCCGTGCAGGGACGGTATCCACGCCTGCCGGGTCGAGGACCTGCCCTACTGGCTCACCGAGGAACTCTGGCGGATAGACCTCGACGGCCCGCTCGTCATCCACGAGAACAAGGTCGTGGCCAGACGCGGTCGGCTCGGCACGCGGGTCGAGCAATGGACGCGGGCGGCTGCCCGGGAATTCAGTGTCGCCTGCGTCTGCCGGGTCGCCTACCATGCGGCGGCCGAACTGCGCGACGCCGGCCTGGCCGCGCTTGCCGAGAGCATCGAGGCCGCGGCGGCAGCTTTTGGCCAGAACGGAATCGGCCAGAAGGGAAAGGGTGACTCGCTCGACGAGCATGCTCGCGCGGGCATCGAGGCAGCTGTCCAGGATCCCGGTTCCACGGCCAACCTGTTGTCGGCATACGTGATCGACGCGCTTGAGTCGCTCGACGTCGACCCTCCCGCGGCACTCGCCTACATCGCGGCACGCGCCGCCAACCAGCGCAGCGCCATCCTCGGCGACGCAGCCCACCTCGATGACCCCTACCTCGATGAACGCCGCTGGCAGGCGTCGTGGCTCGCGACCCGGCTCGGACTGCCCGCCCCAGCCGGTTCGTCGGCGCCGTGACGCAGCCGCTATCCGGAGGCAAGGGACTCCACATCGGCGTCCGACGGTGGCTCGTCCTCGTCGAAGACGCTCCATTCGTCCATGAAGGCGGAGTCCGCTGACCTCAACTCGGCGGGTTCCGGCCCGCGCGGGAACAACCAGACGCGTAGGGCGCGTATGTCCGAACGGTCGAACATTCGGTGGACATCATCTGTGCCGGTTCGCTCACCACCCGAAAGCTGACTGCCGGTCAGCTCGGCCCGTCGCTTTGCCTCATCGACACCGGAGTGATTGAAGATCTCGCACAGGCGACTCACCGTCCGGGTTGTCATCTCCTCGTAGAAAACGAGGTTGTAATTGTCCGGAGGGTGCGGGACACCCATGAACCGATAGGCGTGGACGACAGCACGATGGTAGTCGGCGAATGCCTCGTCGGTCTTCCCTGATGCCCAGTACACATCCGCCCGCACACGGAAGAGGTTCGCGATCAACTCCTCGTCCCAGTCATCTGTTTGCGCGGCGAGCCGTTTCAGGCGTTGCGCCGCGGCGGTGATACGGGTGACCGCCTCCTCCAGAGCCTCCCGTTCCAGCGCGAGGTCCGCGGTTTCGAAGAGCAGCCAGGCGACGTTCCAGTCGTCCGTGAGTTCCTCAAAAACAGCCAGCGCCTCTTTGTAGTAACGGTTCGCGGCCAGGTCCGCCGGGTCACGGAATCGCCTGGTGTGCGCGAGAAATATCCTGATCAGGCCATTGACTCGCAGCAGCTCCCGTTCTTCTTCCGCAGTGGCGTCAACACGCGCGCCACGGCCCAGCCCGCAAAGACGTTGGACGAGGAGAAGCCGGTTACGGATGTCGTTCCAGGGAGCGTCGGTCTTGAGGTACCCGGGCGGATAATGGTCCAGCACAAAGCCCAGCGCTTCGCCCAACTGATCGTCCGGATTACGCTGGGTTGCGGTCGCGACGGAGCCGACGTTCCCGGCGAGCGAGTCCTCCTGGTGCCAGGTACGTTCCCAGTCCTCCAGCAGCCGCCGGTTGTAGTCGAACGGGCAGTAGCACCCCCACCACCAGTAGGCTTCCAGGAACACCAGCGCGAAACGTGCCCGGGTGATCGTGCGGTTCCGGGACACCCGCCGGGCGTGGAACAACCACTCCCGCTTGTAGGCCTGCCAGCGGGGGTGTTCGTAGCGATACCAGGAGCTGTAGGTGCCGGTGGTTTCGTCCTCCCATTCCGACACGAGGCGGAAGTAATGTTGGGCGGCCTGCTGGTGCAGGTCCTGCCAGATGCGGGGGTGCATTGTCCGCAGTTCGCGGCTCAGGGAAAGCCGGATGAACTCGTGCAGGCGGAAACGGTCGGACGGTTCGTCGGCGACCGCGACCAGCTGTTCGGCGATGCCGTATCCTTTGAGCGTCTGAATGACGGTTCCCACATCGGGATACCCGTCGTCGCCTTCTGCCAGCAGTTCGGCGAGTAGCGGCTCGTCGAAGGTGTTCACCACAGCGCAGGCATGGACGGCCTTCGACAGCCGGGTGTCCCGGACGGCGTCGATGATCAGTCGGACGAGGCCGGCCCATTTCTCCCACGGATCGTCCGGTAGCCGCTGAAGAGTTCGCCGCAGGTCCGACGCCTCCAGTTTGTCCGGACCCGTCTCGCTGACCAGCTTCGCCGCCAGCGACAGGCCACCGGGATGTCCCGCCGTGAAATCGTGGACGACATCGGCGACACCTGGCCGCAGTGCACCGTCAAAGGTCTGGTCGAGGTAGAGGACGACTTCGTCGCGAGACAGATAGGGCAGCGCCCGGACGTACCAGCGATCCGATCCGGTCGAGAACGTGTGCGGTGAGGGCACCCGGGCGATGACGACCAGAGTGTTGGTCAGGCGCAGCGCCATACGCGCCAGCCAGTGACCCATCTCGTCGTCGACGATACGTTCGAACGAATCCATGGTGATCAGGATGTGCCGACGCCGGCTCCATTCCGCCCAGCCGCTGACGAAAGCGTCGTCAATGGCCGACTGCGACTGGCGGATCCGAGCCTTCACCGTTTCCTGGTCGTCGCTCTCGGGGGTGTCGCGCACACCCGTTTCGGTCTTCGGTGCACCGCCGAGCAGCCGGGCCTCACGCTCGCACAGCTGGCGGAAACCAGCGAACTCCCGAGCTCGGGTACGATCGGTCACCCGAAGCATCAGCTCTCGTGTTCGCGCGAATGTCTCCCACAGGACGGGGGCAGAGGCGCGGGGGCCGTAGGCGTCCCGGAATCCTTCCCGCCGGAACGCGGACATGTCCTCGTTGAAGATGTATACCCGGTTGGCGCCTTCAACCCGACTGACCAGCTGTCGGATCAGCATGGACTTACCCAGGCCGTGAACACCGACAAGGTCGATCACCGACCCTTCGCCCCGGGTGAAGAGCAGGCGTAACGCCTCTGTCAACTCGGCTTCCCGGCCGACGAAAAGATCCATACCGTCCCCTCGGGTAGCAGTGGGTCGGGCTTCAGGATCTCATCACCCGAGATGCGGCACCATGCCGAAGTAGCTGTCGCGCTATCGTGCTGGCGCTGAGACGGTATAGCGCCGCAGCGCTCACGGGGGGCCAAACCTGGAACTGTCTGACAGGAGAGCATGGTGTCCACGATGCCAACCGGCAGTGGTGATCCGTCCGATTTCGCGGCGGCGTTTCAGGCTGTCGTCGACAACGTCGAGCTGGTGGTGCGGGGCAAGACCGAGGCGGTTTCGCTGGCGCTGACCTGCCTGTTCGCCGGCGGGCATCTGCTCATCGAGGATGTTCCGGGGCTGGGCAAGACCTCGTTGGCCCGCTGCATCGCGGCGTCGTTGGAGGCGTCCTGTCACCGCATCCAGTTCACCCCGGATCTGCTGCCGTCCGATGTCACCGGGGTGACCGTCTACCACCAGGGGACCGCTCAGTTCGGGTTTCATCCCGGGCCGGTGTTCGCCCATGTGGTGGTGGCCGATGAGGTGAACCGGGCGTCACCCAAGACACAGTCGGCGTTGCTGGAGGTCATGGAAGAGGGGCGGGTCACGGTCGACGGCCAGCCCCATGCGGTGCCGCGACCCTTCTTCGTCGTGGCGACCCAGAACCCGGTCGACATGGACGGCACCTATGCGCTGCCAGAGGCGCAGCTGGACCGTTTCCTGATGCGGGTTCGGATGGGCTACCCCGACCGTGAGTCCGAGGTGGCGATTCTACGTAACCGTCAGTCGGGCATCCGGGTGGAGGATCTGCGCCCGGTGCTGTCCACCGACGAGGTATTGGCGCTGGTCGCGCAGGGTGCGCGCACCCATGTCGCGGACACCGTGCACGAATATGTCGTCGACGTGGTCGCGGCAACCCGGACGATGCCGCGGCTACGGCTGGGCGCCAGCCCGCGCGGCAGCATCGCTCTGCTGCGCGCGTCCCAGGTCCGGGCGGCCGCGGCTGGACGGGATTTCGTCACCCCGGACGACGTCAAGGCGCTTGCCGTGCCCGTGCTCGCGCACCGGATGCTGGTGGCGGCCGACGCGGAACTGCGCGGCTTCACCGGCGAGGACGCGGTCGGTGAGGTGCTCGGGTCCGTGTCGGTACCCCGGTCGCTGGCCGGGGTGTAACCGGCCGTGGCACCTGCCCGGCGCCACCCGGGCGCGGCGCTTGGCATCGTCACCCCGACCGGGTGGGGGGTGGCCGGCGCGGCGGTCGTGCTGGCGGTGATCTCGGGTGTGCTGCGGTTCGCCGAACTGTCGGTGCTGGCGGTGGGGTGTGTCGCCGCGTTGCTGGCGGCGGCGGTCGCGGTCGCTTACCGTCCGCGGCTGGGTGCGGAGATCGAGGTTCTTCCGGCCCGGGTCCGTCGTGGCGAGGCGGCGATGGCGAGTGTGACGATCAGGAATATCGCCGACCGGCGGAGCGGGGTCCTGCAGATCATCCTGCCGCACGGTGAGACCGCGACCGAAACCCCCCTGCGTTCGCTGGGTGGATCGACGCGGCGCACGATCGCGGTGCCGCTGCCGACCGCGCGTCGGGGAGTGCTGCGGGTCGGCCCGGTGCACGTCCGCAGGTCCGACCCGTTCGGCCTGCTGGCACGCTCGCAGCAGGTCGGGGAAGCGGCTGTGGTCCACGTCCACCCGGTGGTGCATCCGCTGACGCCGCTGGCGTCCGCCCGGTCCAGCAGCCCCGACGGACTGTCCGTGGACAGCCGGACCGAAGGTGGCGTGACCTTCCACGCGCTGCGGGAATACGTGCCCGGTGACGATCCCCGGCATGTGCACTGGCGGTCCAGCGCCCGGGCGGGGACGTTGCTGGTGCGCCGGCATGTCGATCCGAGCGAGCCGGTCACGACCGTTCTGCTGGACACCCGGGCGTACGCCTATCCGTCCGGTGCGGCCGGTGACGGCGCGTTCGACGCCGCGGTGGATGTCGCCGCGTCCGTGCTGTTCGCCTCGGCCCGGCGCCGGTTTCCGGTCCGGTTACGGACCACAGGGGATGTTCGGGTGGCGGGCCGGGGCGGGCGCGGTGACGACCAGGTCGTCCTGGACGCGCTCGCCCGGGTGGAACGCGACGCCGGCACTCTCGACGCGGCCGGTTCCGGTCTCGGTTCCGGTGCCGGTCTCGGTGTCGCGGCATACCCGGATGACGCGCTGACGGCGGCCGTCCGGGGGCTCGGCCGCGGCGGAGTCGGCACACTGACCCTGGTCACCGGCGGAGTCGACGTCGGGCAGGCGGCGGCGGTCGCCCCGGCCGTCAGCCGGTTCGAGCACGTAATCGTGGTCCGGGTCGGCGGTACCGGAATCGAATCCAGCGGCGGGTCCGGTGCGGCCGGGTCCGGTGCGGCCGGCCCTGCCAGGGCGTCGGTTACGGCGGGTAGCGGACGACTGCGTGTTCTGGACGTCGCCGACGCCGCCGCGTTGGTGTCGGTGTGGCCGGCGACATCCGCCGGGAGGATGCGGTGACGGCGACGGTGCCTGCGGTGACGGCGACGGTGCCTACGCAGACGACGGCGTCGCTGCCCCGGGTCGGGAGCTTCGTCGCGGTCACGCTGGCGGCCGGGCTTGCCGGCGGAGCATTCCATCGGGCGTTCGCCGTGGGCGCGCTCGCCGGCCCGGTCGCGGTGGCCGCGGTCGTACCCGTGCTCGCGGTGGCGGCGTTCGCAGGTGTGGCCCGCCGTCGCCGGGTGCCGTTACTGCTGTCCGTGCTGGCATGGGCCGGGCTGTGGCTGGCCGTGGTGGCGCTCACCCTGTTCCGGCACGGTTCGCCGGACGTGCCCGCTGTGCTGCCCGCCGTCGGCGACGGACTGCTCAACGGCTGGGCCCGACTGCTGGAGGTGACGCTGCCGGCGCCGGACTCCCCGGATCTGCTGGTGGTGCCCCAAGCGCTGACGTGGCTGGCGGCCGGTGCCGGTGCGGAACTGGTGGCCAGGACGCGGACGACGCTGCTGCCGATCGTCCCGGCGGTCGTGGTCTTCGCGGTCGGAGTGACACTGACCGTGCCCGGACCGGGCTCGAACCTCCCTGTCGCGGCCGGTCTGGTGGTGGCCGCCGGACTGCTCGCGTTGTACCGCCACGCCGAAGCGCGGCCGTCGACAACCGCTGGCAGTCGCGCTGGCAGTCGCGCCGGCAGTCGCGGTGGCAGCCGCGCCAGGCCAGGATCAGCGCCGGTGTCGGGATCGTTTCCGGGTCGGGCGGTGATCGGGCTGTCGGTGGCGGTGCTCGTCGCCGCGGCCGCCGCACTCGTCGGTCCCCTCCTGCCTCCGGTGCACGGCCGCGGCCCGTACGACGTGCGTGCCGAACGCGCGGTGTCGCTGTACCCGAGGGCCACGGTCAGTCCATTGGATGAGGTCGCGGCCTGGCTCGGCAGTCCAGGCCAGCGGCTGTTCACCGTGCGTACGTCACCGCCCGCGCCCGCGTCGGCCTCGGCCTCGGTGTCGGCGAACATCCAGCTGGCTGTACTCGACCGTTTCGACGGCCAGACCTGGACGTCTTCAGCCCGTTTCTCCCCGGCCGGACGCCGGATTCCGGCGGTGTCCGGGGAGCCGGCGCGTACCGGGGAGATACGGCAGGACGTGGAGATCGACGGTCTGGACGGCGTCCTGCTGCCGACCATGGACCGTCCGGTCCGGCTCGACGGGACGGGTCTGGCTGTCGATGTCGGCAGCGGCGCCCTGCTCAGTACCGTCCCGCTGCATCCCGGCCGCCGGTACACGGTGACGTCGGCGCCGCAGGCCATCCCGGACCAGGCGGTACTCGCCTCCCTGCGGCCGGCCACCGGAGCCGACGCCGACGCGGCTCGTTACCTGCCGCCGGGCTTGCCTGACCTGGTGCGCGACGCGGCCCGGGAGGCGTCCACCGGGGCGGGTACCCCGTTCCAGCAGGCATATGCGCTGGAGCAGTACCTGCGCACCAACTTCACCTACGACCGGACCGCGCCCGCCGGCCACACCTACGGACACCTGAGCTACTTCCTGACCAAGAACAGCGGGACCGGCACGTCCGAGCAGTTCGCGACGGTGTTCGCGGTCGCCGCCCGGACACTGGGCCTGCCCAGCCGGGTCGTGGTCGGGTTCACCCTGCCCGGTGGGCCGGCGAGCACGGCTACCGACACATTGGACGTGCACACCGGCGACGTGCTGGTCTGGCCGGAGATCGATTTCGCGGGTGTGGGCTGGCTGGCGTTCTACCCGACGCCCAAGCAGGGGCAGAGCAGCGGTGGCAAGGTCGCGTCGTCGGCGCAGGGGGAGTCCACCGACCGGGAGCAGCGGGTCGGTGCCGCGGCAGCCGTGCCCGCGCAGAAGCCGACACCGCTGCCCCCGGCCCCGCCACCTGATCGTCACACTCCGCTGTCGGTGTATGCGGGTTTGGCCTCCGGCGGTGTCGTGATCGTTGTCGTCGTCGGCTACCTGGCGGTCGCCGTGGGGGCTCCGGTGGCGCGCCGCCGGCGGCGACGGTCGGCGCGCACCTCCCGCGAGCGGGTGGTCGGCGCCTGGCACAGCGCGGTCGACGTGCTGGCGGGCGCAGGCACAGCCATCCCGGCCGCGTCGACCCCGGTCGAGACGGTCAGGCTCGCGCCAGCCGCGATCGGGGACAGCGGCCGGGCGTCGCTGCTGACGCTCGCGAACCTCGCCACCACAGCTCTCTTCGCCGCGGACGGCATCGCCACCGCCGAGGCGGACACGGCATGGTTCCACGAGAAGCAGCTACGTACCCGGCTGCGGCGGGCGGTGCCGGCACAGCGGCGGATGATGGGACGGCTCGCGCCCAGCCGGGTCGTCCGAGGCGGGAGACATCGATGATCCCCGGTTACGAGTCTTTCACGGCGATCGCGCAGGGCGGGTTCAGTACCGTCTACTCCGCCTATCAGGTCGGTCTGGACCGCACTGTCGCCATCAAGGTGATCAATGCCGATCTTCGGGACTCCGCCGCGGAACGACGGTTCACCAGAGAATGCCGGGCAACCGGGCGTCTCACCGGCCATCCGCACATCATCACGATTTTTCAGACCGGCTCGACCCGGGAGCGGCGTCCGTTCATCGCCATGCAGTATCTGGCCCGCGGCTCGGTTTCCGACCGGCTCCAGCAGGCCGGGCCGATACCGGTACACGAAACCCTTCTCATCGGCGCGAAAATCGCCGGGGCAATGCACGCCGCGCACGGTGCCGGAATCATCCACCGGGATGTCAAACCCGGCAACATTCTGCTCAGTGACACCGATGAACCAGTCCTCAGCGATTTCGGTATCGCCAGCTTGACGGGTATGGAAGGCTCAACGAGCCAGGAGGCCTTCACGCCGTCCTATACCGCCCCGGAAATCCTGCAGGGGGAGGAACCGTCGGTCGCAACCGACGTCTACGCGCTGGGCGCTACCTTGTTCACCATGTTGGCGGGGTCGCCGCCGTTCGGTTACCGCCGGGGCGACAACCCTGCCAGCATCGTGCTACGGGCACTGACCCAGGACGTTCCCGCGCTGCCCCGTGGTGACGTGCCCGAATCCGTGGAGAACCTGCTGCGGACGGCGCTCGCGCGCGACCCGGCGCAGCGCCCGCCCACCGCCGACGCCTTCGCAGCCGACCTCCGCCAGCTGTATGAACGCCTCGGCCACACCGTCCCGCGCATACCACCGGAACCGGTTGGCACGCCAGCGGATGCCACCGCTACGCCCGAGGACCGGGACCGGCCGCGATCCCAAGCCGCACCGGCGGACCATTCGCCAGCAGGCCCCGTCATCGACCCCGATGGTGACCGCCCCGAGAGCGATCCAATGCAGGAGCCCACCGCGGTCCGGCCGCGTCGCCCGGCACCTCCGAAGCCTGCCGCAGAGCCGTCGGACGAGACCCGTGCGTCGAAGCGGCGGCGGATTCTGCTGATGACCGGGGCGGCCGCCAGTGCGATCATTGTGATACTCGTAGTGATGGCCATTCGTGCCCCGCAGCGGTCCAACCCGACGCCGTCTCCGTCGGCCTTGGCGGGGGCTGCATCCCCCACGCTGGCGTCCACGCCAGTGCCTGCTCCCTCTGAGGATCTTCAGGCCGCCCGTCCGAACATTACAGATGCCACCGACATGGGCACGGTTGTCACGCTGAGGTGGCGAAACGGGTCGCGGCCCGCCAATCTGGTGGTGCAGACGGCGGCTCCCGCGGGCTCACCCCAGGTACCGGTGCAGCCGTTGCCCCCCGGTGCGGCCGTGACCGAGATTCCTGATCTCGACCCCGCGCGGGGCTACTGCTTCCGAGTCGGCGCCGTGCTCGCCGTCAGCTCCTACGCCTGGTCCGACTACCGCTGCATCCGCGGCGCCACCCCACCTCCATCTTGATCGTCAAGGGCCGCCGTAGCGGCAGTCGTCTTCAATACCTATGTTGTCGGACGGCCCGGAACCGCTGGAGTTGCGAGCCACCACTGTCCACGTTGGCTGGCGCTCATCACGCGGGTTTTGTTTATCACAGGTAGGGAATGCATTGAAGGTGTCACTGGTCTGAGTGGTGACATGCCTCGCGACGAGATTGCCGGAATAGTTATAATAGCTGATTACATAATCCGTCACGGTTTCGCCCTGTACGGAAACGGGTGGATCCCAATTCAGCTGTATGACTCTGGTGCCATCAGGATTTTCTAGTGACGCCATGTAATTGCTTTGGTCCAGATGAATTCCGCCGGGGGGTGGGCATTTGCCGAATGAAACGGTGGACGTGTTCTGCCCGCCGGGGCCGGTGGCGGTCGCTGTATAGGTGCGCGGGCCGCAGGTGGTGAGCGTCGCGGCGTAGCTGGTCGGCCCGGTGGACGTGACGGTCTCCCCGGCGTTAAGGGGTGTCACGGTGAGGGTGACCGTGCTGGTCAGCCCGCCGGTGGCGGCCGCGGTCACCGTTGCGGTGGTCTTTGGGCCGTTGCCCACCAGCGCTACGGACACGGCCGGCTTCCCGGGTGGGGGAGTCGGTGTCGGGGACGGCGTGGGGGTCGGTGTCGGTGTCGGTGTTGGGGAGGCTGTGGCAGTCGGTGACGGCGCTGTCGGGTCGACCGTCGGTTGGATGTCGGGACGGCTCGGGCTGGGCGATGGTCCCGTCACCGGTACCCGGGGGGTGTCCCGCTGGGGTGGGACGGCGATCGGTGGCTGGTTGCGGGGGGCCTGGCTCGGCGGTACAACCACCTGCCTGGGCAGCGCCCGGGGCGGGGTAGTGGACGCGCTCCCGGCGACGTCGGGGGTGTACTTCTCGACCTGCTGGGTGGAACCGTCCGGTCTGACCATGACCGCATGGGAGCCGCTCTGATCGTTCGCCCAGACGGTCCCGTTTCGGACGAACACGGTGAGCTCCGCTGCCCCGGACGTAACAGTGATCGGCGCTTCGAACCGGCCCGGGCCGGTCGCGTAGACCAGCAGCCGTCCCTTGCCACTGTCGGGCACGTACACCCGGCCGCCGGCCACGACCGGCGCGCCGAGCTGTCCGGACGGATCCTGGGAGCCGAGCTCGACCGTCCGTACCGTGCCCGCGGCGAGGTCCGCGAGCAGCATCGTGCTCGTTGTGTTGACGATGATCGGTAGCAGCTGGCCGTCGACGGCCGGTGCCGCCAGCAGCGAACGTCCCGAACCGGCGGGAGGAGGCAACCGCAGTTCCGGTGCTGGGTGGCCGTCGCGCACGGGTACCAGCGCCGGAGCGGTTGCGTCGACCGCGACCGGCACCCCGTCCGCGATCGTCAACGACAGTTGGTCACCTGGCCGGCCAACGGGGACGGTCACCCCCGCGATGCCCTGACGGACCGGAACCAGCTGCCCCTGTACAGGCAGCATCACCCAGAGTGTGCCGTCGGCGGTCATCCCGGCGCTGTCGATCGGGGAACCGAATGCGACCGGCGCGCCCAGCACATCCAACGTTGTCGGGTCGATCCGGCTGACCCGTCCGGCGGGCTTGTCGATGACATACGCCTGGCCCGCGCCCGCGACAACAGTCACGCCAGCCCCGAAATTCTGCTGCCCGGTTACGGCCAGCCCGGCCGGGTCGATCCGGCTGACCCGCCCGGTGTCGGTGTCGGTGACCAGCACGCTGGATCCGTCCTGCGCGACGGTGAGGTGATGTCCCTTCGTGCCGTTGATGGTCACGCTGGCGTCCGCCCGTCCGGACGGCCCGTTGATATGCGAGACGATTCCCCGGGCACCGCTGGCCAGCCATGCGCCGACATCATCCAGCCGCAGCACCGCCGAACCCGCGCTCTGCCCCAGCACGAGGACGGCTGATCCGCCGGCGAGCAGAAGAGCCAGCGACACCGCCACGGAACCGCGTGCCCGGGACGCCGCGACTCGCGATGGCAGCCGCCGGCGGGTCAACCGTTCCCCACGAGTTCGCCTCACCACAGTCCCCCCACCAGGTGTGCGCGACGTGCACTCGACGTCAGTATATGGCCACTTTCCGCCCTATCGTCACCGCGCGATCGTCACCGCACGATCGTCATCGTCCGGTCGCAACCAGGCCGGGTCGGGGACGGGACGCTCCTACACTCCGTTAAATGGATGTCCGGTTCGCAGCCTGCAGTCCAGCTCTGGCCGCGCGGTGCTGAGGCCCGCCGACGTCCTGGTCGTACCGGGTCCACCGCCGCGTGCGGCCCTCGAACTCCGCCGTGACGTGTTCGTGATCGAACAGGCCGTGCCGCCGGACCTTGAGCAGGACGGGCGGGACGACGACGCCGACCACGCGATCGTCGTCGACGACGCCGGCCGGGCACTGGCGACGGCCCGGCTGCTCGACCCGGGCCACGGGTCGGCTTCGCCTGACGACCGCCGGGGTGCCGATCCCCGTCTCGGCGAAGGTCCGGCCGAGCCGAGCGGAGTGATCGGACGGGTCGCCGTTCGCGCCGAGCTGCGCGGGCGCGGTCTCGGGCGGGCCGTCACCGTCGCGCTCGAACACCGCGCATCAGAACGAGGCCTGCCCGCGGTGGAGCTGCATGCCCAGGTGACGGCCGAAGGTTTCTACGCCGCAGGCGGCTACCTGCCCATCGGTGGACGCTTCATGGAGGCCGGGATCGAACATGTGGCGATGCGCAAGGAGCTCCTCGGCCTGCGGCGGGTGCGTGATGCTGACGGCTCGGCGTTGGAGCGACTCGTCGGTACCCGCATCGATTTCGTTATCGGGCTCGGTTTCGACCATGCGATCGCCCTCGATGTGTCGGCCTTCGTCGCTTTGCATGATCATAAAGATGCCGACGTGATGGAACTGATGTCACTGTACGTCGCAGCGGTCGCCCGCCGTCGGGGATGGGGCACACGGCTGGTGTGGCGGGCTGAACGCGAGGCCCGGTCCCGGTCGGTTTGGACGAAATCCGCAGGCCGGACCGGACTGTGATAACCCAGACTTGACGGCCAACAGGACGAGGAGACACCCGTGACCTTGGATGGCGAGGCGGAGCAGGTTCGCCAGCTCACCCGGCAGGTGCTTGCCGATCACGCCGGCAGCGACGAGCAGGCGTTCCTCGCCGCGCTGTTCGACGCGGGCCTCGCATGGGTGGCCCACGCACCCGGCGACGGTGGTCTCGGCCTGCGACCCAAACTCCAGGAAGTGATCGACGCGGAGCTGGACACGGCCGGACGGCGGCCGGACTGGCTGCGCAACCCGATCGGTATCGGCATGTGCGCGCCGGTCATCGCCACGTTCGGCCGGCCCGACCAGCGCCGGCACCTACGTCCGATCTGGACGGCGCAGGAGATCTGGTGCCAGCTGTTCAGCGAGCCCGGCGCCGGCAGCGACGTGGCCGCACTGGCCACCCGGGCCGAGCCCGACGGTGAGCACTGGATCGTCAACGGTCAGAAGGTGTGGACGTCGCTGGCGCACCGCGCCCGCCACGGGCTGCTGCTGGCCCGCACCGACCCTGACGTTCCCAAGCACGTCGGGATCACCGCCTTCCTGCTCGACCTGGCAAGCCCGGGTGTCGAGGTCCGCCCGCTACGCCAGATGGACGGCAACGCCCACTTCAACGAGGTGTACCTCACCGACGTGCGGGTGCCGGACGCCAACCGGCTCGGCGAGGTCGGCGCCGGCTGGAAGGTTGCGGTGGCCACTCTGCTCAATGAGCGGGTCTCCATCGGCGGCATCGTGCCGCCCCGCGGATCGGGTCCGCTGGCCTACGCGATGGCGGCCTGGGAACGGGCCACGGCGACCAACGCCGGCACCAATGCGCACACCAACACCGCTGCCGTGCGCCGTGACCGGCTGGCGCGGTTGTGGGTCGAGGCCGAGGTGCTACGGCTGGGCAACCTGCGGGCGCAGTACCTGCGCGAGCGGGGTACACCCGGATCGCAGGGCTCGGTGCTCAAGCTGGGCAGCGCCTTGTTCTCGCAGCGGGTGAGCGACTTCGCCGTGGAGCTCCTCGGCCCTGAGGGCATGCTCTACCCGGGCTACGAGGACCCGGCCGAGACCTCGAATCGGGAGGACCCGCGGGTGAGGTTCCTGGGATACCAGTCCGCGACGATCGCCGGCGGGACATCGGAGATCATGCGCAATATCCTTGCGGAGCGCGTCCTGGGGCTGCCCGCGGAGCCGCGTGCGGATCGCGACGTGGCGTGGCGCAGTCTTCCCCGGTGATCTGCCGGACCGGCCGTTGCATCGTCTGATAAGAGGCTGGTGCGGCTGGTCTGATCTATTGATAACCGCGGATCTGACAGAATGCGTGCGCCAGCTCGCCGTTTCTCCCGTCCCACAGCTGACCTCTGGTGGCTGTGGCGATTGCCTGCATCTGCGACTCCGCGGCCTCGCCGAACAGGATCGGAAATACCGGGACCGGCACCGGAACCGGCGTGGCGCCGGACCGGGAGGCGACAAAGGCCTGGAAGTCGGCCAGCGAGCGGCCACTGTTGCTCTCACCGTCGGTCATGAGCACGATACTGCTGAAGCGGTCCTGGTCGGTTGCGCTGTCGAGCACCTTGTACGCGCTGACAAGGCTGTCGTACACCGCGGTGTCACCGCCGGCACGCAGACCGGTGATGGCCGTCCGGACGGCGTCGCGGGACGGCTGTGGGTTCTGCTCGTCGATGGTGAAGGCCAGCGGTTTGCCCGGGGTCTGGTTGAACGGCAGCAGGATGACGTCCTCGCGGCTGCGGAAGCGGCAGTACTGGCCGGACAGGGAGGTATCCGTGCCGGTCAGGCCGCTGAGCGCCTGCTCCAGGGCGTTCAGTCGTGCACCGGCCATCGACCCGGAGACATCGAGGACGTAGACCGTGCGTGAGGGGCGCCGGATGCGGTCGAAGTAGGCGGTGAGCAGCGCGTCGATGGCGGATCTGGTGCCCGGGAAGGGGAGCTCGACGAGCCCGTCGGGTAGTCCCGGTGGGAGTGCGATGCCCGGCAGCGCGGCCCGCCGCGCGGTCCGCTCCACGATCGCTCGCTGCACATCGGGCATGCGCAGGTAGTCGGCCAGCCGCTGGTGCGCCGTGCGGGCGGCGTCGCCGACGCCGGCGAGGAGGGTGAGGGGGTAGTCCGCGCTGACCACGCCGTCTGTGGGATACACGAGCACGAGCGGCTCGGGCAGCTTCCGCGTCCGGTTCACGGCTATTAGGGACGCTTCGTAGTTGATCAGCCCGTCTAGTGCCGGGCCGGGGTCGGCGCCGAGGTTCCTGCGCAGGAACGCGTCGGTGAGCCAGCCCGACGAGCCCGCGGTCAGCCGCTGGGCCGCGAAGAATCCGGTGAGTGACGCCGAGACCCGTTCGATCGCGGCGGCGTCGAGGACCCGGCCGCTGCCCTCCAGCGCGGACGCGACGGCGACGAGCGCGGAGAAGCCGGTGTTCGACGCGGCCGGATCGGTCATGGCGAAGGTGAACTCACCGCGTTTCGCGGCGTCGGCGATGTCCGACCAGGTCACCGGAGTCCTGTCCCAGCCCAGGCGCCGTGCCACCGGTTCGCGCAGCCCGAGTACCACCGGAGAGCCCATGATCCGCGGCGAGCTCGCGAGCCGTTGCCTGGCCGCCGGGATGGTCTCCAGGTAGCGGGTGGAGGAGAACCACACCGCGTCGTAGACGCCGTCGGCCCGACCCTCGGCAACGGTCTGCGCCCCGTCCAGAGTGCCGGTGAAGGTCATCTTCACCGTGACGCCGGTGGCTTTGGCGGCTTCGTCGAGAATCGGTTGCATGTCCGCCAGCTCGCTGCCGGCGAGTACCCGAAGGGTCGTGGGCGGGCCCGGCGTGACCCGCACTGTGGACGGCGTGCTCGACGACGTGCCGCTTGGGCCGACCGGCGGGTTACCCGAGGTGCATGCGGCCGCGGCGAACACGGCGGTGACAGCCACAGCCACGGCGACTGCGACGCGCCTCAACGGATGGACACTCATCAGGCACACGGCCGGGCGTTTGCCTCAGTCGACTTGAGGGAATCGATCATGCTTTCCAGCACTTCGAAGGATGGCGACCCGACGATGTCGACGGGCGCCCGGCGGCTGCTGATCGGCTGGCTGGTGGCCCTCGCGGGGCGGAAGCCGTGCTCCGCGGCGAGGCGTGCGAGCTCCGGGTCGTCCCGCAGCGCCTGCCCGACCCGGTGGCCGGGATCGTCCAACGGGATCAGCGTGTGCTCGGAGTAGACAGTAGGCCTGGGATACAGCAGCACCATGTCGGGCGTGAGGGTGGGCTTCTGCCCCGGAGCCTCCGCCACGAACTGGGCCTCGTAGATCAGCGCCATCGGGATCCGTCCCATGCCGTCGACGAGGTAGCGGTCGAACAGCACCTGGCTGGTGTCCGGCTTCTCCCCTTGATCGATAACCAGCCGGCACAGATCGGGCAGCACCTTCTGCACATCCGCTGCCGTGGTCACCACGAGACCGCCGTTGGCCACCAGCGAGGCAATCGACAAAAACATGATCGCGGAATTGGAATCCTGCGGATCGGTCGTCATGAGTCGTACTGCCTTGTGCCAGCTGGTTCTGGGGTTGTCGTTGCCCGGCAACTGGTCCCACAGAGTGCCCTTGCGGGCGACGTCGAGCAGCGCCTTGACGTCCACGACCATGCCGCCGTCTGACGCGGGCTGGACGATGGCGGCCTTGGTGAGCACGTCGACGACGTCTTTGAACGTGGCCACGGCCATCGGCGAGGAGAACGGTTTGAAGCTGTCGGTGATGGCCAGCTCGTTCATGATCTTTTTTGCGGTCGCGGTACTGCCCGGAAACGCGAAGCCGTAGCCGTCACGGTTGGGGCGTTCGAGCGCGGTGAGCATTTCGCGTGACCCGCTCGCGTCGACGGTGACGCTCAGCCCGGCGCAGACGAACCGCGCGCTCACCCGCTGGTCCTTGAAGAATGCCTCCTTCTCCGATCCGATGACGCCGCGCACAGCGGTCAGCGGCCCCGCGTCACACTGCGCCGACGACGGCCCGGGGGTCTTGGCGATCACGACGGTGACCACGACGATGAGCGCGACGCTGGCGACAAGGAGGACAAGTCTGATGATCAAGCTGCTTCGCTGTGAGCCGCGGAAATACATTCCCTGCGGTGTCCGCATGGCCAGGTCCCCCAACCGTCCTGCCGTTGACCGCTATTCCGGCGAAACTTTACAGCCGCGACAGCGGGGACCCTCCGGGGCCGGCGTCGCGCGTGGGATTCGACGGCTGCGCCCCTGTCTGCTCATCGGGCTCCGGGCGGGCGGCCCAGCCTTTTACAGCGATCGCAAGGAATATTCCCGCGGCGGCCAGAGCCGGCAAGACCCATGCCAGCGTCGGGCTGTCGACCCGGCCGACCAGGAAGAGGACGACCGCGACCAGAGACCCGGCGCCGCCGCCCACGATGACCGGCACCAGCACCCCTGGCCGGCCGCTTGTCCCGCCGCTTGTCCGGCCGCTTGTCCCGCCAATCGCCGGCGGGACAGACCCGGGTACTGCCGGTGAGTCACGCGGCAGCGGCGGCCACGGCGGCATGGGCGCCGGCTGGGTGACCGTGTCCTGCGCCGACGCATCCCCAGCCGCATCCCCAGCCGGCACCCCGGGCATGGTCCCGGCCGGCTCCTCAAGCGCCGCGCGGGCCGCAGCTGCGAGATCCCCGGCTGACTGGTAGCGATCATCAGGGTTTTTCGCGAGGCCCTTGGCTACCACGGCGCGCAGTCCGGCCGGCAGTTGATCCGAGAGTGGATCCGGGGCATGGAGAACATGTGCGACGAGCACCATGGCCACGTCATTTCCCACGAACGGTCTGCGCCCGGCCAGGCACTCGTACAGCACGACAGCCAGTGAGTACACATCGGCTCGATGGTCGACGGTGCCACTGGCGAGCCGTTCCGGTGCCACGAGCCGTTCCGGCGCCACGTAGTGCGGCGTCCCGACAAGTTGCCCTATGCGGGTCACCGGTGGCGCGCCGCTGGTGTCGATCGGCTGCGCAATGCCCCAGTCGAACAGCCAGGCGTGATCGGTATTCGGTCGCGCGCCGGGTTTCAGGAGAATATTGGACGGTTTCACGTCGCGGTGGCGCAGTCCCTTGCGGTGCGCGGCGTCCAGCGCCGCGGCGACCTGCTCAACGATGGCCACCGCCCGTTCCCGTGGAAGCGGGCCGTTCCTGATCACGGTGGCCAGGTCGGTGCCGTCGACGAGGGGCATCGCGATGTACGGTATGTCGGCGGTCGAGTACTCGAAAACCGGCAGCACGTGCGGATGATCTATTTGTGCGGCCAGCTGACACTCCCGGCGGAATCGCTCCGCGAGCTCCGGATCACTCAATGCCCGGGTCGACAGCAGCTTCAGCGCGACTTTCCTGTTGTGCCGAGGGTCGAACGCTACATACACCTCGCCCATGCCGCCACTGCCGAGACGTTCGATGAGCTCGTATGGGCCGACATGCTTGGACACCGATCACCCCTGGCTGGGCGAGTCACCCCTGGCTGGGCGAGGCGGTCATGACGCCAGAGATGATACGGCCACAGACCCTGCGCAGGCTGCGGTGGTGTGGATGGACCGGGTGCCCATCGCGGGCCCACCCCGGAGGTGGACCGGCCGCGGTCGGGTGACCGGCGCCAGGAGCCGCGTCGACGGTCACCGTTCGCCCTCCCCGGAAAGGCCTTCCGACCTATTTACCGGTCGCCGTTTCACCTCGGCTTGAATCCTTCGTGAAAGCGCCATGTTAGGGACGTGTAACAATTCTGTCTCGTAATATCCTGGATGACCGGACGGCGATTCCTCCGCACGTCCGTCAGCCCAGCTCATCGGGCATCCAGGCCTTCACAACACCGGTCGGTGTCCATACCAGACGGTGTGCCCGGGGTTGGCAGGGTCATTCAGCCGCGTGATTCAGACCTCATAGATTCAATTTTCGCTGCGTATAGCCGGGCCGTGCGCTGAACTTGTGCTAGGCACGAGAATCGCGAAAGAAGGCCGAGGGCCACATGAATCCGCAGTCGTTCACCACGTATAACGCCAGTCAGACCGCTGACGTTGTCCTCATAGGCGCTGGAGTCATGAGCGCCACACTTGGTACCCTGCTGCACAGACTCCAGCCGGACTGGTCGATTGATGTGTACGAAAGACTGCCCGGGGTGGCCGAGGAGAGTTCGGATCCATGGAACAACGCGGGTACCGGTCACGCAGCACTGTGCGAGCTGAACTACACCAGCGAACTTCCGGACGGCACCATCGACGTGCGGAAGGCCATCAATATCAATGAGCAGTTTCAGGTTAGCCGCCAGCTCTGGTCGCATCTCGTGGAAGACGGGACGATCGGCGATCCGGAAACATTCATCAACTCGATGCCGCACATGACATTCGTCCAGGGGGCGGCGGACGTCGACTTTCTCCGGCGGCGATACGAGGCGTTGCGGGCCGAGCCGCTCTTCGCCGCCATGGAATTCAGCGATGATCCGGCGGTGATTCAGCGTTGGGCGCCATTGCTGATCGAACAGCGCAAACCCGGTGAGCCGATCGCCGCGACCCGCGACATATCCGGAACCGATGTGGATTTCGGTTCCCTGAGCCGGCAGCTGTTCAGGTCACTGGAGTCGTCCGGGGTGCGGATCCATCTCAACCAGGAGATCAAAAGTCTTGCCCAGGCACCTGACGGCACCTGGCGGTTGCGGGTCCACCACCGGACGAGCGGGAAGACGAAGGACGTCACCGCGCGGTTCGTCTTCGTCGGGGCGGGCGGTTGGGCGCTGAAGGTCCTGCAGAAATCAGGTATACCCGAGGCGTGCGGATTCGCCCTTTTGCCCATCAGCGGACAGTTCCTCCGCACCGACAATCCGGCGCTCGTCGCCCGGCACCAGGCGAAGGTATATGGAAAGGCGCCGATCGGTGCACCACCGATGTCGATGCCGCACCTCGATACCAGAGTTGTCGACGGAAGTGCATCGATCCTGTTCGGCCCCTACGCCGGATCGAGCCCGAAGTTCCTCAAGAACGGCTCCATCTTCGATCTGCCGAAGTCCATCCGTCGGCACAATATCATTCCGCTGATCGCCATGGCCAGGGACAACATCGCCCTGGTCGCGCTGTTGCTGAACGCGCTGACGGCGACCCGGAAGAAGAAGATCGACGAACTCCGGAAGTTCGTCCCCGGTGGCACCGCCAGGGACTGGCGAATAATCACCGCCGGCCAGCGTGCGCAGATCGTCAAGAAGGACTCAAAAAAGGGCGGTGTCCTCCAGTTCGGAACTGAAGTCGTCGCTTCCGGGGACGGGACCATCGCCGGCGTCCTCGGTGCTTCTCCCGGTGCATCCACCGCAGTGCCGATCATGCTTGATCTGCTCCAGCGATGCTTCCCCGACCGCTACGATAAATGGCAGCCGGCGTTGGGCGAGTTGATCCCCACTTTTGGTCGGAGACTCTCCGACAATCCGGAACTCGCGCTCCAGACCATGGCGACGACCGCGAAGACCCTGCGCCTTACGGAAATCCCCCGCCCCCTTCCAGGCCGACCCCTGGGCCAGGTGAACTAGCCCCGGCTGGCGTCGCCCGGCCGTCAGCCGTCAGCAAGATCGGCGCGAGTTTGTCCATGTGTACGCTTTTCGGGCCGAAAAGCGTACCTAACGACAAACTCGCGCCGATCATCGCCGGGATGGGTGGGGGCAACGACGCCATCTGGGTACCCCGGCGCGCTCGTCCACGTGAAAGCGGGCAAGACCACATCCCATATTGACGGACACATGAAAGCAGCACACTAGCAGTTCGCTAGAGTGCCGATCCGGTAAATTTACGAGATCTGCGGCGGCCCGGCGGCCCCGCGGCACGATGACTACCGGTGCGCTGGGCGTACCTGTCAGGTCCTGTACCTGTCAGGTCGCCTACCGGTCGGAAAGCCGACTCGTGTTTTGTCGCCGCGGTGTTTTATCGTCTCTGTGGGGACCATCGGGCATGGTGGTCCAGACCATGCCACGGGGGCGGATCATGCGTCGATCGATCAGTGATCGTTTGTTTATTCATTGGCCGTTCAGCCATCGGTCGTTCAGCCATCGGTCGTTCGGCGTTGGGAAGGCCGTAGGGTCGGCGCTCGCGCTGACGCTGCTCCTTGTCGGCTGCGAATGGGCGGGCACATACCAGCCGCCGCTTCTCCCGTTCGAGCTCACGCTTGCCAGTGATGGGTCCATCACCTGGAGTGTTAAATCGGAGGTTGTGACTCCGCTGGGAACCTTCGGTGTCCAGACGTACGGGTCGAAGAAGATTCAGGCCCCGCCGGACGGCACCCTGCTCGTCGTCCGACACCCGATCCGTGGCGTTGCCATGGACAGCGTGTTCGGCATCCACGTTCCGGACAAGCTCCGCTTCCTGACCGATGGTGACTCTGCCATCACGACCAACCGGAACGTGGTCACGTTGAACCTCCGGAGCAACGTGCACGGCGTCCGGATCCAGAACGTTCAGCAGGTGAAGGCCGCGCCGCAGTACGCGACCCAGCAGGTGAAGGTGCTGCCGCCCGCGCCGAAGGCCGCTGCGCCCTCGGTATCGCCGACCGGCCCCGGTTCGCCTTCGGCGTCACCGACTGTCGCCGCATGCCAGCCAGCGCCCACACCCGCACCGAACGCGCCATCGCCGGCACCCTGCGCAGTGTCGACGATCGTGCTGTCCGTGGGTCCGACCGGGTCTGCCGCGGCGACGCCATCCCGGGCATCGTCGACAACATCGGCCGCAACGCCGTCCAAGGCTCCGGCCCCGACGCCGTCGAAGGCGTTGAGCCCGACGTCGGCTGGGACTACGCCGAAGCCCCCGGTCCAGGCACCGACCCTGACGGTTCCGACGGGCCACGCCACAGCCCCGCTGTCATGAGCCCGCCGCTTGCTCCCACGGCCCGCGGCGCGGCGACCGTCAGGCGGCCTTCGGCGGGTGCGGCGGCGTGGCGGCCGCGAGCAGGGTGGTTGATGTCCGTGGCCACGGGTGCGGTGCGGGTCGCAGCCGCCGCCAGTCATACGGTGGGTGGCCCAGTTTCGGGTGCCGCCGGTCGTAGAGGTGGGCGCCGAGCCAGGCCAGGACGCACACCCCGATGAGGGCTTTCGCGGCGGCGGCGGTGCCGGTGTGCGTGGCGGCGGTCAGGCCGGCCATGGATGCCGCAATGCCGAGGTACCCCAGTACCGGATAGATCAGAAGCTGATGCCACACCTTGGTGGGGGCGACGGCCTGCGCGGGCAGGAAATAGCCGCTGCGGACCTCGTCCCACCACTGCCACAGACCGAATACCAGCCAGGTGACGACGACGCCGACAGCCCCGGCACCGCTGGTCAGGCTCGCCACCGCGGTCGGTGCGGTGCCGTGGGAGACACCGGTACCGGTACCGGTGGCCACAGCGAGCAGCGGGTCACCGTAGATGAACGCGACGAACTGCTCCCGTGGTCGTAACCAGCGCTGTTCGAGGGTCCGCGCGAGCAGTATCGGGATTCCCGGGCTGATCGCGAACGCGGTGACGGCGGCGGCGAGCGGCCCGTGGGACAGCGGTACCCCGAGCCACGGTAGCCAGCCGGCGCTCACCTGGGCCCCGCCGTGCCGGTGATGAGCCGGTCGACGGTGGGATCGGTGAAGAAGTCGGCGTTGAGTCGGGCGAATGCCGACACTTCAAGCAGGTTCGTGTTGCGTTCGTCGGGCGCTGCGGCCGGCGGATTGCGTCGGTGCAGGAGCTCGGACTCGATGTGGGCGACTACAGGCCGGCGATCGGCCGTGAACTGGGAGACGACCCGTTTCGAGACGTTCGCGGATCGTGCTACCTGCGGTTCGCGGAAGTGGTTCAGCATGGCCCGCCAGATGATCAGGTCGGTTGGACGGCGGATGAGCTGGTCCAGCAGGGGTGCGGCGCGTTTGTACGGGCGGGCCGCGGTGTCGTCGGCGCGGTGCCCGGCCTGCGCGGCCTCAACGGCCCGCCGCAGCGGCCCGCGCCCGGCGCTTTTGGGTACGATCGTCCACGTCTCCGGGAAGAACCTGAACACGGCCAGGAGGAACAGCATCCTGTTGTCCTCGTCGACCGAGTGCACGACGCTGGCAATGCCGTGTGTGGACAGGACGTCGAAGGCAGCCAGGCCGCTCTCGCGCGTTTCCTTGCCGTAGTGCAGGTCGACCAGCGCGAGTTGAAAGTCGCCGTCCCGGTCGAGTAATGCGGCCAGTTCCGTGGGATTACGGACGCCGACCACCTCGACATCGCGGTCCGCCTCCAGCGCGCGGGCGACCTCGGTCTCCGCCATCAGAAGGTCGTCGACAACAAGAACACGCATGGTCATATCCTTTCCAGAGCCCGGCTGGATGGCAGTCCCGAACGCGGCTGCGGCGAACGCCAGCGCACGTTCACCGTGGCTCCCGATCCCGATCCCGATCCCGTATCCGTATCCGTATCCGCACCTTCGCCCGCATGTGCGCTCGCAGTCGTACCGTTGAAGAACGCGATGCGTCCGCCGTAGCGGTGGATCTCCCACTGCAGGACCCGCAGGCTGCCAGTCGGATCAGCCAATGCGTCGGCCGGCATGCCCGGACCGTTGTCACGGACCTGGACCTCGACCCAGGGAAAGTCACCGTCCGGGATCGTGGTCACGAACACTTCGACCTGCTGCGCACCGGCTTTGAAGGCGTTGGTCACCAGATCGGCGATGACCCGGCGGGCCAACTGGTAGTCGGTTCCGGACAGCACCAGGTCAGCGCTGCCGTCGGCAAGCCGGCAACGTCCCCGCATGCCGTCCGGCAGAACGCGCACCAGGGCGTTCCACAGCGTGGCGAACAGGCGTGGGTCTGGTCCCTCTGGCCCCCGGAGCAGTTCCAGGCGTGCCTCCTCGACCACCACCAGCAGGTCCCGGACGAGCGCGCGGACCTCGGCATGGTTCGGCGCTGGCGCCTCGACGGTGTTGGCGACGATCCGGACGGCGTTCTTGATGAGGCTGTGCAGGTCCTGCGCGACGCCTTTGCGGACCGCATCCTCCGCATCGTGGACAGTCTCCGCGGTGGCGGCGAGTATCTGGTCGAAACACACCCAGACGATCTGCAGAAGCAGCGGGCTCAGCCCGAGCGACACGCGCAGCACGACCGGGACCGCGGTCAGCTCCGCCGTCCACGGCACGGCGATGATCAGAAGAAGGACACTGCTGAGGCCGACCGGTATCAGGCGCCGGAGCACCACGAGGAACGGCTGTGGCGGGCCCGTGCTGCGGTCCGGGCCGACGATCACCGGGACGGCCGGTGCGTACCAGCCCGCGTCCAGCACAACGTTGAGGAACACCATCCAGGTGCAGCTGACGCAGGCGAGCAGAGCCACTGATCGAATGGCCGGCGACAGCCCCGGTACGGCCCACGGGCCGGCGAACAGCAGCCCGGTGCTGAGGGCGCCGAATGCCTCCAGCAGGCCAGGGAGGTCAACCTCGGCATGCCCCCGGGCCTGGAACAGGTGGTCGGCGAGCCAGCGCAGACCCGGTATCCGTTCCAACCGCGCCACCAGACGAGGGCGGGCGTGGATGAACGCCATCGGACAGCCCACCGTGATGAGCACCAGCTGACCGGCTCCCCGCGGGAGCTGGGTTGCGGGTAATCGCGCGGCCGCGACCCACAACAGTGCGACGCAGCCGAGTTTGAGCCATGACGTCGTCCGGTGTTGCGCATCGTCCAGCGCCCGGACAGCGGTCGCCCAGACCACGTCCGAACGGTCGGTGCGCACGGCAGTCTCCCTGTCGTCAGGACCAGTGGTTCGTATGATTCTGCAAGATCACCGTCTGATGCCAGGGAAAACTTCGCGCGTTCCCGACGGGGCCCGCGCACAGTCGGTGCTCAGTGCCCAGCTGGTGTTCAGCGCGACATGGCCTGGTAACGACGGATGCTGAGTGACGCGAAGATCACGATGAGGACCGTGACCCAGATCAAGGTGGCCAGGACCGGGTGCTTCGTGGGGAAGCCGCTGCTGCCGAAGGGATTCGGGTTACCGAACAGAACCCGCATCGCGGCGGTCAGGGAGCTCACCGGATTCCATTCTGCCACCGGCTGTAGGAAGCCGGGCAGCGTCTGGATGGGGACGAAGGCGTTGGACAGGAACGTGATGGGGAAGATCGCGGTGAACGCCACCTGCTGGGCGACCTCGACGGTCGGCACCAGAAGGCCGAGCCAGACACCGATCCAGGCCATCGCGTAGGCGAACAGCAGCCCGAGGGCCACCGCCGCGAGAAAGCGGACCGGTCCGTTGCGGACCCGCCAACCGACGACAAGGCCGGAGAGCATGAGTACCGCGAGTATCACGGCGTTGTAGACGACGTCGGAGACCGTGCGCCCGGTCAGGAAGGCCGAGCGGGCCATCGGCAGCGAGCGGAAGCGGTCGATCAGGCCTTTGGCGAGGTCGTCGGTGATGCCGATGGCGGTGGTCGCCGTCGCGAAGGTAAGCGTCTCCGCGATGATCCCTGCCATGACGTATTCGCGGTAGGAGCCGCCTCCCGGCAGCGGGATCGCCCCGCCGAACACGTAGGAGAAGAGCAGTACGAACATCACTGACTGCAGGATCGCGACGATCGCCAACTCGGGGATACGGGGGATCCGCTTCAGATTGCGCCAGGCGACGACCAGCGAGTCGGCTACGACCGATGCGCTGGCGGCGGGCGCGCGCAGTCTCCAGCGAGATCTCCGGGACTGCGCAGCTGGATGATCGTGTATCCGTCGGCCCGGGTACGCGGGGTCCATGGGGCTTGTCACGAGGCTCTTCCCACACGTGCGTCAACCGTCTTATCGCCATCGCCATCGCCCTCGGCGGACTTCTGCCGCGCGGCGTGGCCGGTGAGCCGGAGAAACACGTCGTCCAGAGTCGGGCGGCGTAGCCCGAAGTCGTCCAGCACGATTCCAGCCTCGTCAAGGGCCCGGATGAGGGTGGTGAGCTTGCGCATACCACCGTCGGCGGGCGCGGTCAGGCGTTTCGCCCGCTCGTCAACGATGGTGCCAGCAGTGCCAGCAGTGCCAGCAGTGCCAGCAGTATCGGCGGTGCAGTGGCGGGAGATGACATTCCGGGCCCGGTCGAGGTCCGCCGGGTCGTTGACGACGATCTCGACCCGTTCGCCGCCGACCTGCGACTTGAGCTCGGCGGCCGTGCCACGGGCGATGATCTTACCGTTGTCGACGACGGCGATGACGTCTGCGAGCGCGTCGGCTTCCTCCAGATACTGCGTCGTCAGCAGCAACGTCGATCCTTCACGGACGAGATCGCGGATGACGTTCCACATCGAAACCCGACTGCGCGGATCGAGACCGGTGGTCGGCTCGTCCAGGAAGAGCAGCTGTGGGTGGCCGATGAGAGCCGAGGCGAGGTCAAGGCGGCGGCGCATACCACCGGAGTAGGTCTTGACGATGCTGTCCGCCGCGCCGGACAGCGCGAACTGTTCGAGCAGTTCGCCGGCGCGGCTGCGCGCGGTGCGGCTCGGCAACTGGTAGAGCCTGCCGAACATCCACAGGTTCTCGGCGGCGGTGAGGTTCTCGTCGACGGCGGCATACTGCCCGGACAGGCCGATGAGCCGGCGCAGTTGCTGCGCGTCGCGCACCACGTCGTGGCCGAGTACGGTCGCCCGGCCGCTGTCGGGCCGCAACAGGGTGGCCAGTATGCGGACGGTCGTGGTCTTGCCGGCACCGTTGGGGCCGAGCAGACCGAGGACCGTGCCCCGCGCGACCTCCAGATCGAGGCCGTCGAGCGCATGTACCGGGCCGGCGCGGGTCGTGAACACCTTGGTGAGGGCTTGTGCACTGATAGCTGACACGAAGTGGCCTCCTTCCAGACGTCGGACAACCAACAGTGAGATCACAAGCCGCCCACGTCCCTGTTGCCGGGCACTGGTAGGGCGACCGGACGCTCCAAGTATCGGTCGATGCGGCGGAGGTCACCGGTCCACGCGCGTGCGGTCCGGTGCTCAGTCAGCCTCCCGCCAGGCTGTTCCGCCCAGGCGGGCTATGCTGCCGACCGGACTCGGAGGGACGAATGCGGGCACGGTGGGCAGCGGCGGCACTGGTGATCGTCGCGTTGACGGCAGGGTGTGGCGGGGGAGCGGCGGACCCTGAGGAGACGCCACCGCCGAACACGCCTGGCTACCGGCTCGCCTTGCTCGACGGCGAGGCGGATCCCAGCTTGGCGACCATCCAGCGGTACGACAGCGCCATCCAGACGGTGGCGAGCGGATGCAAGGGCAGCGCTGTCGAGGTGGCCAGGCTCGCACAGGAGTCACGGGACGCGTTGACCAACGGAAAGGTCTTCGAGGACATCATCATCATCCTCAGAGACGTCGCGGGCTACACCGCGGACGCCGCGGATTGCAAGGCCGCGTTCACAAGCTATGTCGTTGTCCAGCTCAAAGGCGAAGACGATCCGAACTGAACGACGATCCCAACTGGCCGGCGATCAATAATAGGATTGACAGGACGGCACGCCGGGGATGGGTTCGTTCTGCCCACCCTGGGATACCGCGGTCGCCGGCAGATACCCCCAGGCACCGGTGTAGCCATGGGTGTTGGAGTTCCCGGAGTCGCCCTGGGTGTAGAGCCACCAGGTGTTGGTGTTTCCCTGGATGACAGGGTTCGACCGGCCCTGGTACTGGCATAGCACCCATACCTTTGCGGATCCGTCCATGTATCCGCTGTCATCAAGGTCTTCCGAAGCCTGGTTGGAGCGGACGTTGGCGTAGACGGCCGAGCCCACGTAGGTACTGCAGGTGTAGATGGTCGGGAAATGTCGTCCGGCGTAGTCGTTGATCGACTCGCTGCTCGCCGGACAGCTGCCGACCGAGGCCGGCTGCGGTTGGGGGGCGGTGGAAGGGGCCGGCTGGGCAGGCTGGGCAGGCTGGGCCGGAGCGGACGAGACGCTCGGAGCGCTGCTCGCCCGAGGTTGCGGATCCGCCGGACCCGCGGCGGGCGGACCGGCGGCGGATGGACCCACAGCGGGCGGTGCCGCGGCGGCCGACACCGGCGGTGGGAGCGAATCCGGGTTCGCCGGCGCCGCGTCCGTCGATCCGCTTCCGCTTCCGGAGTTGGAGTTGGATGGCGCCGGGCTGATCGTGCCAGCGGCCGATGTCGGGTCGCCTGAGGGCGCGGGATCGGTCCCGCCGGGTGCCGGTGACGCCGTCACCGACGGGATGACGGACTGCGCCGTCCGCGTCTGGGCTGTGTCGGTACCCCCTCGTAGGACGGCAGCCAGTACCGCGATCACCACGAGTACGGCTGCCGCACCCGCGGCCGTAGCCAGCCACGCGCGTCGAAGGCGTCGGTGACCCGAGCCGGTGCCCGCGGGTACCGGCACGGGCGGTGGCATCGGTGTTCGCCGTGCCCGGGTTTTGGTGGGCGTGTCCACAGCCTCGCGGAACCCAGGCGCCAACGGCGGCGTGTCCGCAAGGCGTGGCGTGTGCGCAAGGCGCGGTGTGTCGGGGTCCAGGTCGTCTCCGGCTGGCACCGGTCGGGCCAGCGGCTCGCTTCCGAGGAGATCCCGCAAGCTGTTGAACGTCTGGACAAGGCTGACCGCGGTCGGGCGTTGTTGTGGATCGACCGCCATCATGGACTTGATCAACAGTCGGAGCGGCTCGGCGACGGCCGGGTCGAGCTCCGCGGCATCGCCGGCGAGGATGCGGCGGATGAGCGTCGCGGGTCCGTCGCCGGCCTGGGGTGCGAACGGAGCCGTGCCGGTAAGCAGGGTGTACAGGGTTGAGCCGAACGCGTAGATGTCGGCCGCCGGCGAGTAGCGCAGGCCGTCGAGCACCTCGGGCGCGCAGTGGACCGGTGTAAACGCGTCAAGGCTGACCGACTCCTCCGAGTCGGTGCGGATGCTTGCCACCCCGAAATCGCTCAGCACCGCGCAGCCATCATCGGAGACCAGGAGATTTCCTGGTTTGACGTCACGATGAGTAATTTTGGCATCATGCGCCGCAGCGACGGCGCAGGAGACGGACACCCCTACTCCGACGGCTTCCAGTACGGACAGCTGGTTGCCGCCATGTATTCGGTCCGCCAGCGATCCCCGTGGGAAGTACTGCATCGCGATGAAGGGCCGGTCATCGGCGGTGGCGCCTGCGTCGTACACGGTGATGACCTCTGGGAGGTGCGACAGGCGTCCGGATGCCTGGCACTCGCGGGTGAACCGGCGCAGTGCGTTCGCGTCCCCGAGGTTAGTGCCCAGAACCTTCACGGCGACCGTTCGCGCGAAACGTTCCTGGTGAGCGGTGTACACGGTGCTGAACCCACCGGTCGCGATCCGCTGAAAATCCCGGTAACCCTCGATGGGCGGACCCGGTGAGCCCCCGCCCGTACCCTGGCTCGCCTGATCCCGTTCCACATGATCTCCTGGTGCTATGGTCGCAGCCGCGTCCGCTGTGACGCATGCCCGGTTGAATTCCACATCATAATCGCGCGCCGCGATCCGTAAGCCGTTGGTGGTGCGCGGGATGACGCGACGCTTCGTGCGTTGTTTTGCAGTGGATCCGCGCGGCTGCCGAGCGCCCGAAAGAAACATGATCGCCTACTCTTCGGTCGCTGGACTGTCCCCTGTTGTTGCTTCCTGGTACCGTGCCGGTCAGCGCTTTTCGGCGTCCCTGGTGCTACCGGGTGGATGGCCACCGCCAGCGATTTCTGTCGGTGGCCCTGGTTCTCGTGGCCCTGGTTTTCGTGGCCGTCGGCCACCTGACGAAAGGAAAGACGCGATGGCTGACGTCCACGTCGATTACGGAGCGTTGGAGCAGACGGCATCGAGGCTCACAGCCGGTCAGCAGGAGATGGAAAACCAGCTGACTCAGCTCAAGGGTCTGATCGACAATCTGGTGACCAGCGGTTTCATCACCGATCAGGCGTCGGGGAAGTTCCAGCAGTCATATGAGCAGTGGAACACCGGTACCAGGAACGCCATCGCCGGGTTGGAGGGCATGGGCGCTTTCCTGAAGTTGGCTATTTCGAAGCATCAGGAGCTTGATGCCACGCTCAGCCAGTCGGCGGGCGGCTGAGTAGGCGTTCGGCGGACGAAGCCTGGGTGAACAGGGAGGACCGCGGTGAGCGACTGGGGTGTCCTGGAGTTGGAGGGTGATCCAACTCCGGGTGACCCGGATGCGGTGCGGGGCATGGCCGTCCGGTTGCGAGGCCAGGCCGATCTCGCTGAGAGTGGCACCGCGCGGTTGCGTGCTATCGCGGGCAGCGGTGGTGACCTGGCGATGGCCGGTGACTACGCGCCGGCGTTCACCGAGGCGTTGGTGGAGTTACCCGACGGGCTGGCCCGGTTGGCTCGTGCCTACCGGGGCTGCGGGGATGTGCTGTTCGGTTATGCGAACGGTCTGACCGAGGCGAAGGCGCGGGCGGGGGCTGCGTTGCGCGACGGCCTGGACGCTGAGGGTCGTTATCGGGTGGCGTTGGGTGA